>NZ_JBEZMO010000011.1:0-258306 GCF_040652655.1 Streptomyces sp. NPDC048191 | reverse complement strand
ATGGGCCGCAAGCACGGGCGGGATGTCCGTCTCGTGCATCCCGCGCACACCACGATGGACTGCGCAACGTGCGGAGCGAGAACCAAGCACGCACTCCCTCTGGCGATGAGAACGTATGCCTGCACCTCGTGCGGAGTGGTGTCCCCCCGGGACAAGAACTCCGCGCGCGTGATGCTGGTCCGGGCAGGTTGGAACCCGGACGGTGTCGAGGGCGTAAGACCACCGGGGCCGCAGGCCCAGGTGGCAGCCTGAGCCGTAAATCCCCACTCAGCCCTGGAGGGTGACCAATCCCCTCCATTCAGGGGGGAGCCTTCAAGATACGAGCCTTGCCTTCATGTCGACCTGAACCCTTAGTGGTCGGCTCCGGAAGTCCTTCGGGGGTTGACATTCGGAGCCTCAGTCGGAGGCAGTTTGAAGGAGGGTCTCGGCGGTGGTGGTGCGGGCGTAGAGGACGGAGCGGCCGGCTCTGTGGGCGCTGACCAGGCCCGCGTTGCGTAGCGCGGTTAGATATTGGGATACCCCGGCCGGGGACAGCCCGGTGCGGTGGGCCAACTGCGTGGTGGAGGCCGGGGTCTCCAGTTCGATCAGCAACAGGGTCCGCGAGCGGCCCAGTACGGCGGCGAGAGCGTCGGCCCGGGGCGCGCGCCGCGCCTTCCACAGTGAGCCGACACCGCGCGCGGGATAGGCGAGCTGAGGCGGGTCCGGAGGCGTCGTTCGGGTGCGCAGTCCTGGGCCAGTGAAGGCCGAGGGGATCAACAGCAGTCCTGCACCTGCCGTGTTACGGGTCAGCGGCTGCTTTCGGTGGGCCAGCTGTAGCCCGTTGTCGTCCCAGCTCACGGAGGTGTGCAGGTCGTTGAAGAGACGGCCCGCGCCGTGCTCGGCGATCATGCGGGCCCGGTAGAGGATGTCTGTATCCAACACCGCCTGGATTCGTGCCCAGTAGGGGGCGAGTGCCAGTTCCCAGTACGTTTCGATCTCTTCTGTGACCTTGGCCAGGCGGGTCCGCGGGTCTGAGCGCAGGGTCCGTAGCCGGGGGCCGAGATGCCCCTGGTGGCGGGCCAGGTGGTCGAGGTCCTGACGTACCCGGTCGGCGGGTGAAGCGAGGATTGCATCCCACTCTGCCGCCGGCGTGGGGGCCGGTCCGGCGGGGGCCGGGTTGAGGAAGTCGGGAACGTAGCCGCCGGTGGGCGGGATCAACTCGGCCAGCCAGCCCCGGTCCAGCCCGGCGGCCACCAGACGCGGGCGCACCTGGTCGGCCCAGGCCCGGTGGACTGGATGTGCGGCGGCGGACGTCAGCAGCCGGAAGCTGGGCGCGATCTCCCACATCGGCGAGACGGCAAACCGCACCTGCGCCAGATCGCTCGCCGAGAACGCCAGCTCTGCCAGGACGACCACTCCTCAATGGATTCAGGTATGTGTGAATGAATGGCGGGCCAGCCTACCGCGCGGAGATCATCCCGCCATGACCTCACATACGATCACCACAGCGACATCGGGCACCTGGAAACTCGGCGACCTGACGGTCAACCGAATCGGCTTCGGCACGATGCGCCTGCCCCAACACGGCGAGGCGTTCGCGGTCGACGCCGTCCCACGCGACCGCGACCAGGCGATCCGTGTGCTGCGCCGCGCGGTCGAGCTCGGCGTGAACCACATCGACACCGCCGCGTTCTACTTCTCGCCGCTGCGCTCCGCCAACGAACTGATCAACCGCGCTTTGGCCCCCTACGGAGACGGCCTCGTCATCACCACCAAGGTCGGACCGGGCCGCGATCCCTCCGGCCAGTGGCTGCCGCATGCCACCCCCGAGCAGTTGCGCGGCCAGGTCGAGGAGAACCTGCGTCAGCTCGGCCGCAACCACCTCGACGTGGTGAACCTGCGCATCGTCGGCACCGACTCGATCGCCGAACGCTTCGGCGCACTCGCCGACCTGCGCGAGGCCGGACTCATCCGTCACCTGGGCCTGTCCAACATCCGCCCCCACCACCTCGCCGAGGCCCAGGCCATCGCGCCCGTGGTCTGCGTCCAGAACATGTACGGCATCGGCGCATCACCCGAGCAGAAGGCGTTCCTGAACCTCTGCGGTGAACAGCGCATCGCGTTCGTGCCGTTCTATTCGATCGCCGGCACCGGACGCGAAGGTGGCGCGACCACCGACAACAACTCGGAGGTGGTCGCCATCGCCCGCGCCCACGGCGTGAGCACGGCCCAGATCCGGCTGGCGTGGACCCTGCACCAGGGCTCCCACGTTCTGGCCATCCCCGGCACCGGCGACCTCGACCACCTCGCCCAGAACGTGGCCGTCGGCTCCCTGCGCCTGTCCGAGGACGAACTCACCGCCCTGGACGCACTCCACCACGAAGCCGCATGAGCAAGATCCCCATGGCGTTGTGATCCACTTCTGCTGATTGGCCTGTCTGCTTTGCCAGTTCCTGCCGCCCGCCACATATCCCTAACTGCCGCCGAGCGACACCGGTTGAAGAAGGCGGCCTATGGTCACAAGACTCCGCACCAGAGCAGGGTCCGGTCGCAGATCGTGCTCCTGGCGGCCCGGGACAGGTCCAATGCGCAGATTGCTGCCGAGGTGGGGGTGCACGTGGACACCGTGCGCACCTGGCGGGGCCGGTTCGCCGGCGGCGGTCTGCTGGCTCTGGCCGACCGCAGGCGCAGCGGGCGCCCGGCCCGCTTCACGCCCGTGCAGGTCGCCGAGGCCAAGGCCCTGGCCTGCCAGATCCCGGCCGAGACCGGGGTGCCGCTGGCGCGCTGGTCGTGCCCGGAGCTGGCCGCCGAACTGACCGCGCGCGGCGTCACCGACACCGTCTCGGCGTCCACCGTGCGCCGCTGGCTTCGCCAGGACGCGCTCAAGCCCTGGCAGTACCAGTCCTGGATCTTTATCCGGGACCCGGACTTCCGCGCCAAGGGCCAGCGCATCCTTGACCTCTACGCCCGCACCTACGAAGGTGAACCCCTCGGCTCGGACGAGTACGTGATCTCCAGCGACGAGAAGACCTCGGTCCAGGCCCGCTGCCGATGTCACCCGACCCTCGCTCCAGGCCGGGCCCGGGCGATGCGCGTCAACCACGAGTACGGCCGCGGCGGCGCCGTGGCCTACCTGGCCGCCTACGACGTTCACCGGGCGAGAGTCTTTGGCCGCTGCGAGGCCACCACCGGCATCACGCCGTTCATGGCCCTGGTCGAACAGGTCATGATCACCGAGCCCTACGCCAGCGCCAGACGCGTCTTCTGGATCGTCGACAACGGCTCATCTCACCGCGAGACGAAGGCAATTGACCGTCTGGCCAAGGCGTTTCCGAATGCGGTCATGGTCCACACCCCCGTCCACGCCTCCTGGACAAACCAGATCGAGATCTTCTTCTCGATCGTGCAGCGCAAGGTCGTCTCGCCCAACGACTTCACCCAGGTCCGGAACCGGCTCCGAGCATTCGAAGACCGCTACAACGCCACGGCACAGCCGTTCCAGTGGAGGTTTACCACCTCCGACCTGGACGATCTGCTGGCCAGGCTCGATCGGCACACCACCGATCACCAGGAAGAATCCTCCGTCGCGCTCGCAGCTTGATCAACCCCCGAAGGACTTCCGGAGCCGACCACTTAGCGTCTCGATCATGCCTGATGTCACCGGCCCCACGGGCTCCCCTGGCCGTCCATCGATCCTGGTCACCGGCGCGACCGGCAACCTCGGCCGTGAGGTCGTCGATCGCCTCCGAGGACATGGCGCGCTCGTACGATGCCTCGTGCGCGACGAGGGCGGTCCCCGGCCCGGAGTCGAGCGGGTGGTCGGCGACCTCGCAGATCCCGCTGCCGTGCGCGCGGCGCTTGGGGGCATCGACGCTGTCTTCCTGATCTGGCCGCTGCTCGACTCGGCCCCTGCCCGCGGCCTGGTTGCGGAACTCATCGCGACGGCACCCCGTGTCGTCTACCTGTCCTCGACAGCGGTCGACGACGGACGCTCGCCAGAGTGATCCCATCGTCCAGGTGCACGAGGAGATGGAAGCGCTGCTCCGCGATGCTGGTCTGCGCCCCATCGTGCTGTGTAGCGACACCTTGGCGTCCAACACCCGTGGCTGGATCCCGCAGGTGCGGGCGGGCGACGTGGTGTCAGGCCCGGACATCGCGCGCACAGCCGTCGTCGACGAGCGTGATGTCGCTGATGCCGTCGTAGCGGCATTGCTCGACCACCACGGCCAACTCGACCACGGACCACACCTGTTGACAGGTCCCGAGGTACTGAGTCGCGCCGACCAGGTCGCCCTTCTCGGTGCCGCGCTCCGTCGCCGTCTGCGCTTCCAAGCGGTCTCGGCTGACCTCGCGCGGTCACGCATGCTCACAGACGGACGACCCGAGCGCCTGGTGGAAGCGCTGATCGCTGCCTCGCTGCGCCGGCCGGAGTCACACCGCACCACCGATCATGTCGAGCGCCTCACTGGCCGACCGGCCGGCACCTTCGCGAGGTGGGCCGTCGACCATGCGGTCGAGTTCAGCTGAGGGAATCCCTTCGATCCTCGTTCAAGGCGAAGGCGCCCTCCTCTCCGCAGGCGCCGTACAGCCGCACCCCCGGTACCACCACTGGCCGGAAACGCGGCGACGCGGCACGTCCCACTGCGCACGTGCGCCGTGGAGCTTGCGGCGCCGCTGGTGACGTCCAGCTCGGGTCGGGTGGCGGGTCGTCCGCGGGTGAGTCGGCGGACCCGGTCGAGACAGGGAGCTTGGCGCCGGGTTGTCCCCGTCGACCGGATTCGCTGAAGTTGCCGGGAGGCGGCAGCGTTCAGCTGAGCTTCGCTGCCGGAAGTTGCCGCTCACGGTAGGCGACCAGCTGCGTATGATCGTTCGAGCAGTCTTCGCCGAGGAATTCGGACCCGCCGCACACGTCGACCAGAGACCACAGCCGACTGGGGATTGTGCGATACGCGCCGCACAGCGCACGCCTATCGCCCTTTCGCTGACGCCTCAACGGCATAAGCGCCCTGCGGGACCGTGACTCCCGGCCGTAGAAATTCACCTTGTGTTTCGCCTTGCGAGGAGCCGCGATCATGCCTGCCCATTTGACCACTGACGACTGGGGGCTCATCGCGGCCGGTGTCACCGTCGTCTACATGGCCGCGATGTACTGGTGCATGCCGACACCGAAGGCGAAGCGGCGCATGGTTGTCGCCCCACTGGCCGGCTGGATTTTCCTGTTGCCCGATGCCGCGATAAAAGGCTACTCCGCATCCCACACCCTGTATTTCTACAGTTGCACCCTGGTGATGTTCCTCATCATGCTGGTGCCGGTCGCGAAAAGGGTCGCATCCGACATTGCGGAACAGGAGGAGAAGCCCTGGGCCAAAGTGCCCCTCAACACCTTCTCCTTGTACTGGATACTCGGCTCGGCCACGGGTTGCATCGCGGGGGTGGCCTACCTCTGGCCGTTCGTTGAATGACGGTGAACGGGCGCCGACAGCGCCTCGTCGGCCGGTGGCGGCCGGGGTCTCCCCCGCGGTCGGACACCCTTGCCCAGGGCCCTGGTGGCAGGCCTCCCAGCGGCTCACTGCTTGCCCGGCCGCCGGCACCGGCCACGGGCGAGCAGCGCGGTCCGTACCCTGGCGGCATGCGCATGCGCCCCACCTTGAGCTGGACGCCCACCGAGGACCTGCCTCCGGGCACCACGGATCCGGAGCCGGTCGCCGATGCGCTGAGCACCGGGGGTGTGCTGGTGCTCAGCGGGGCGGGCATCTCCACGGAGTCGGGCATCCCCGACTACCGGGGCGAGGGCGGGAGCCTGAGCCGGCACACCCCGATGACCTACCAGGACTTCACCGCCAGTGCCCGGGCCCGACGCCGGTACTGGGCGCGCAGCCACCTCGGCTGGCGCACCTTCGGCCGCGCCCGACCCAATGCCGGGCACCGGGCCGTGGCCGCGTTCGGGCGACGCGGCTTGCTCTCGGGCGTGATCACCCAGAACGTCGACGGTCTGCACCAGGCCGCCGGCAGCCAGGGCGTCGTGGAACTCCACGGCAGCCTGGACCGGGTGGTCTGCCTTACCTGCGGCGCCTCCAGCCCACGCCGTGAACTCGCCCGGCGGCTGGAGGAGGCCAATGCCGGCTTCGAGCCGGTGGCCGCCGCGATCAACCCGGACGGTGACGCGGATCTCACCGACGAACAGGTCGCGGACTTCCGTGTACTGCCCTGCACGGTCTGTGACGGCATCCTCAAACCGGACGTGGTGTTCTTCGGCGAAAACGTTCCGCCGCAGCGGGTCGCACACTGCCGCGAACTGGTCGGTCAAGCGACCTCACTGCTGGTCCTGGGCTCCTCGCTGACGGTGATGTCCGGGCTCCGGTTCGTCCGTCAGGCGGCCCAGGCCGGAACGCCGGTGCTGATCGTCAACCGGGATCCGACCCGGGGCGACCGGCACGCCCTGACCCGGGTCGCACTTCCCCTGGGAACGGCCCTCACCACCGTGGCCGGCCGACTGGGCATCCCCGTCGACGACGAAGCCGCGGCCTCGACGACGGCGTGACCCGACGCGCGGCACATTATGATCTTCGACCGGGGCGCGGAGGAGGTCATGTGGCGTTTCAGGACCATGTGGAACGGGTCGCCGGCGAGGTCGTCGGAGCGTTTCCTGCGGACAGCGGGATCTACGCGGTGACGTTCCGTGTCGACAGCGTCGATCAGGATCCGCGGTCTCCGTACGTGGCGATCGGCTACACGACCGAGGCCGACGCCGCGGAGTCGGCGGAGAAAGCGTCGGACGCCTGGGAGGCGCGCTGGAGCTACGCGTTCTTCCCGGAGACGGGACTTGAAGGGGTGAGGGTCGCCGGGCGTGATCCGGGCGCCGCGGAGGTGCACCGGAGGGAGGCGGAGTCCCGCGGGATCTGGTACGAGGACGGGGAAGAGCCGGGCGATCGCCCCGAGCTGCTCGTCGAGTGGTTCTACGAGGTGTGCGTGGCAGCCGCTCGGCACCTGCACGACAGCGGCCGGATCGTGGAGACACTGGGACGACCGGTCCCGGTGATCCTCTACGACATGTTCGACCCCGACGCGATGTTCCGGCTGACCTCGCACGCCAATCCGGCAGAGCTGATCGGCGAGTTCATGTCCGGGGATTCGGGATAGCACCATCGGGGTGCCGTCGCCGAAGCGGTGAGGTGGGGTAGCCGACCGCCGGCGGTACCGGTAGCGTCACCGCGTGGATCAGGATGAACGGCTCCTTCACGCCTCGTCGTTCGGCGCGGCGGCGGTCGCATACTCCGAACACCGCCCGGACTACGCGCAAGCCGCGGTGCGCTGGGCGCTTCAACCCGCGCCCGGCCCGCGCGTGCTCGACCTCGGTGCGGGAACCGGCAAGCTGACCGCCACGCTGGTCGCACTGGGCGCCGAAGTCGTCGCGGTCGAGCCCGACCCGGGAATGCTGACCGAGCTGCGCCGCTCACTGCCGGATGTCCGTGCCCTGTCGGGTAGTGCCGAGGCGATACCGCTGCCGGACGCCTCCGTCGACGCGGTGCTGGCCGGCAACGCCATGCATTGGTTCGACATGGCTGTCGCGGGACCCGAGATCGCCAGGATCCTCGCACCCTGCGGCATCCTGGCCGGCCTGTGGAACCTGATGGACGACCAGGTCGACTGGGTCGCCGGACTCGCGCGGGTCAGCGGGAGCGCGGCCGTCGGCCCGCGTGACACACCGGCCGGCTGGCGCGCCGAGACGGCCGGCATGCACGTTCCCAAGTCCGGCGTCCCCGCCCGGTTCGGCACGCCGGAGCAGGCCGAGTTCCCGCACGGGCAGCGCCGTACCGCTGACTCCCTCGTCGCGACCATCGCGACGCGCGCGGGGGTGCTGGTCATGCCAGACGAGGAACGGGAGGCCACGCTGGGCCGGATTCGGGCATTCCTCGCCAGTAGACCGGAGACCGCCCGCGGCGAGTTCACTCTCCCGATGACGACCGGCGTGCTGCGCGTCCGGCGGCTGTGAAGCATCACGTCGACGACGACTGACGACACGCCACGCGCCGTCCCACGACGATCACGGGCCCTCCTTGTGGGCCGTCGGTCGCCCCTGCCTCCTCCACCTCGGCGAACTTCACCGGTCCGGCCCCGTCACCGGCCCAGCAACGCCTCTTCGTCGCTCCGACCGGATCAGGCTGGTCTGCCGGTCAGCACCTCCACTTTGCCGGTGTCGAGCGAGTAGTACCCGCCGACCACCGCCAGGGAGCCCTTGCGCACCAGTGGCGCAAGGTCCCGGTTGGAGCGAAGTGCGGTGGCGGTCGACTTCGCCTGGGCCCGTGTCATCGTCTCGACCGGGTCGGCTCCGCCCTCCCTCAGTGCCTGCTCGTACGCCGGCCGCAGAGCCTGGACGATCGCCTCCAGGTTGCCGGGCAGAGGCTTGCCGTCACGCAGGGACTGGTAGGCGGCCTTGACGGCACCGCAGCGTTGATGCCCGAGGACGACGACGAGCGGGGTGTCACTCGTCATGGGACCGTACTCGACAGAACCGGTGACCACCGGGCCGACCGCCTGACCGCCCGTGCGCATCACGTAGAGGTCGCCCAGTCCGGTGTCGAAGAGAAGCTCGGGCGGAACTCGCGAATCGATGCACGAGAGAACCGCCGCGAAGGGCTCCTGTTGTTGAGCGACCAGCTGACGCCGGTTCGGATCACGGTCGGGGTGCTGAAGGTTTCCGCTCACCCAGCGCTCGTTGCCCTCCATCAGCCGCGCGAACGCGGTGGCGGGGGTGGTCGGCCTCACGCTGGGCGAAACACTGGGCGAAACACCGGCCGCCGACGTGGCGGCGCTGGTCGATGAGCACCCCGCGAGGGCGACGACCGTGGCGCCCGCGAGTGAGCCGGCGAGCACGGCTCTACGATCCAGACGCCCTGCTGTGCTCATGGGTCGGTCCCTTCCACACCGCACGAACCTGCTCCTGCCTGCAAGCCAGGGCAATTGTTCGGCGCGGTGGGGTGACCCGGCGGCAGGCACAAGCGAGCGCGGGCGTCTTTGCCCCCCAACGGCCCACAGGGACCTGCGTGGGGGACCCGCCCCCGCCCGTAGCCGCGCGGACCGCAATGGGCATACTGTCGGCTGATCGCTGGATCGCCGCGCGGTCACCCTTCCGGGACCGGCCGGGGAGCGACGGTCTCCGGAAACGCGGGGAGTGGGGGGTTGTCGTGGGGCTGATGGACCGCATCCGCGGTGAGTTCATCGACATCATCGAGTGGACCGACGACGGCCGGGACACCATCGTGTGGCGCTTTCCGCGCCACGGCAACGAGATCAAGATGGGCGCCCGGCTCGTGGTGCGCGAGTCGCAGGTGGCCGTCTTCGTCAACGAGGGCCGGCTGGCCGACGTCTACGAGCCCGGCACGTACACCCTGTCGACCCAGAACATGCCGGTCCTGTCCACGCTGAAGGGCTGGAAGCACGGCTTCGAGTCGCCGTTCAAGGCCGAGGTCTACTTCGTCACCACACGGCAGTTCACCGACTTCAAGTGGGGCACCCAGAACCCGGTGATCCTGCGGGACGCCGACTTCGGCATGGTCCGGGTCCGTGCCTTCGGCACCTTCGCCGCCAAGGTGGTGGACGCCGCCGCGCTGCTGCGCGAACTGGTCGGCACCGACCCGCAGTTCCGCACTGAGGAGGTCGGCGAGCACCTGCGGCAGCTGATCGTCTCCAAGCTGGGCTCCGCGCTCGGCTCGTCCGGCGTGCCGCTGCTGGACCTCGCCGCCCGGCAGGACGGCATCGGGCAGCAACTGGCGAAGGCTCTCACCCTGGAGCTGTCCTCCACCGGCATCGCCATCCCCCGGTTCTACATCGAGAACATCAGCGTGCCGCCGGAGATCGAGGCGGCGATCGACACCCGCTCCCGGATGACGATCACCGGCAACCTGGACGACTACGCCAAGCTGCAGGCGGCCGACGCGATTCCGATCGCCGCCGCCAACCCCGGCACCGGCGGCGACGCTCTCGGGCTGGGCGTGGGCATGGCGCTGGGTCAGCGGATCGTGCAGAGCATGCCCGGTGCGACGGCTCCCCCGGCCCCGGTGACGCAGGCCCCGGCGCAGTCCGCCCCCGCCGACGTCCCGCCGCCGCTGCCCACGGCACCGCGCTGGTTCCTCGCGGTCGCCGGACAGCAGCAGGGCCCGTACGCCGAGAGCGCGCTGGCCGGGCAGGTCGCGGCCGGCAACCTGACGCGTACCACGCTGGTCTGGCGCAGCGGGCAGGCCTCCTGGCAGCCCGCGGAGCAGGTCCCTGAGCTGCTGCCGCTGTTCGCCGACGTCCCGCCGCCGCTGCCCCCGCAGGGATGAGATCCGCCACCCGGAATCCCCCGGCAACAGGTCGCAAGGAGAAGTGAGTTGACGGACCAGGACGTCGCGCCCGCGCACGACCGGGCGTTCCAGTGCGAGGCGTGCGGCGGGGTCAGCGAGTACGCGCCCGGGACGTACGCGCTGCGCTGCCCGTACTGCAGGCACGAGCAGGACATCACGCCGATACCCCGGCAGGTGACCGAGCACCCGATCGAGGAGCTGGCCGCCTTGCCCCGCCGGGCAGCCGTGCCGGGCCGGGTGAAGGTGTACACCTGCCCCGGCTGCCACGCGGTGACCGAGAGCGACACACTCAGCGACAAGTGCCAGTTCTGCGCCACCCCGCTGGTCGCGGACGCCTCCGGCACCGAGCGCGTGGTACCGGAGGCGGTACTGCCCTTCGGGGTGGACCGCGAGCAGGCTCGTGACGCGCTGGCGGCGTGGACCAGGTCCCGCTGGTTCGCGCCCAACGAGCTGAAGAAGGTCACCGAGGCGGAGACCTTCCGCGGCAGCTACCTGCCGCACTGGACGTACGACGCGCAGACCACCACCCAGTACACCGGCGAACGCGGCGAGCACTACTGGGTGGAGGAGGAGGACTCCGAGGGCCGCACCCGGCAGGTGCGGCACACGCGCTGGCACCACACGTCCGGGACGGTCAGCCGGTACTTCGACGACGTGCTGGTGCCCGGCAGCGGACAGGTGCCGGTGAAGGAACTGGACAAGCTGGCCCCCTGGCCGCTGGAGGAGACGGTTCCCTACCAGGAGGAGTACCTGGCGGGCTTCCGCACCGTCCGGTACGACGTCGAGCCGGAGGCCGGCCTGGAGTCGGCCAAGGCGCGGATGGCCCCGGTGATCCGCGCCGACTGCAAGCGGGACATCGGCGGCGACGAGCAGCGGGTGCACTCGATGTCCACCTTCTACAGCGGTCTCACCTACAAGCTGGTGCTGCTGCCCGTCTGGTTCCTGACCTACCTCCACGCCGGCAAGGCGTGGCCGGTGATGGTCAACGCCCGTACCGGCGAGGTCATCGGCGAGCGGCCGTACAGCGCGGTGAAGATCACCCTGGCGTCGGTGGGCGGCGCCCTGCTGACCGCCCTGGTGGTGCTGCTCGTGGTGATGTTGCGCAACTGAGGGGCGCCGTCGTCGGCCGCGGCTGGGGAACAGCGCCGCCTCACTGTCGGCGGGCCGCCGGACCGGCCCTCCTCGCCGGGACCTCGGCGCCGTTCATGTGTTCCGGGTCAGGGATCGTGCAGTGCAGGTATCTCAGCCGCCGACGAGGGCGACGAGCTTGATGAAGACCAGGTCCGGGTCGACCGTGAGATCCACGACTTCGTCGAGTTCCTCGGCCTGGCGATCACCGGCCAGCACGAAGAACCCGTTGGACAGGAAGGCGCGCTCGGCGATCTCGGCCTGGCGCTCCCAGTCGATAGGGCGAGGTGCGCGCAGTCGGTAGCCGTTCAGCTCGGTCTCCGCGTCATCGGGGCGGACGAGGCCGTTGAAGCGGTCGCCCGGACGGGCGTTGTACCGGGCGACCTCCTCGCGGACCCGGAGTGTGATCAGCTCCCGTACGGTCATCCGCTCGGGCAGCCCGGACAGCCTCCACTCGGTGACCGGCTTGCCCGTGGCGGTCTCGTCCCGGAAGGTCACCGTGCCCATCAGGCACCTCGCTTGATCTGCATGAGAATGGACTCGTCGGTGATCTTGGTGTCGGCGGCGAGCAGCGCTGCCTTGCTGAGGATCAGGGAAAGCCTGTCGTCTTCGAACGGCAGGAACACCTTGCCGTCCGCTGAGCGGCGCGTCGGCACGATGCAGAGGTAGCTGTCGTCCGGTGTCATCAGGATGTTGGCCGAACCCAGGTGGATCTTGTACGTGCGCAGGTCGCCACGGACGACCAGGAAACGGCCGTCGAGCGTGCACCGGTCTGCGATCTTCAGGCGCGGCAGGATCCGTTCCAGTGCGTCGCGGCGCGCCTGTGCGCTCTGCGTCAGTTCGGCGAAGCCGGCCCGCTCCCAGTAGGAGCGCTCCGGGCCGCCGTCGGTCCAGTCGGGATCGGCGGCGATCGAGGTCACGCCGACGAACAGGTCGACGTCGCGCATCGCCTCGCTGAACACCAACGCGGGGACGTCGGCGAGTGGTGCCTCACGCCAGGTGCCCTCCAGCCGGCGGTCGAAGCGCACTTGGTCGGTGGAGGCCAGTTCGTCGTCGCCCGCCCAGTCGGCCCAGTTGTGGAAGAAGCGGACCCGCCACTCCCCCGCCGCGAGGGTGCGCTCGGCCGCGTCGCCGTCCCCGCCGTCCCAGGGTCCGAGCAGTTCGCTCTTCCATCCCCGGGCCCGGAACAGGGCGAACATCCTGCGGTAGTGGACGAGATGTGCGGCGAAGCGGTTGGAGTAGACGCGGGTCTGCTCCTCGGCCGGGGTGAGGAGGTAGATCTCGCGGAACGCCTGCTTGAAGGGCTGCCGTATGCGCTGCTCGGTGAGCAGGTCCCGCCAGGCCCGCACGGCGTGGGGGTCGGAACGCAGGGGGTGCCATATCCGTACGGAAGCGTCGTCGGGGGCATCGGGAAGGTGCGCGTCCGTCTCGGGCAGTACGGCCCGCCACTCGCCGGGAGCGACCTCGATCTCCCAGATCAGCCGGCGTACGAGGGTCCGGGCGAGGGGGTGTCCGGCCAGCTCGGTCCTCCACCAGCCGTACTGGTGGACCGCGTCGACGGTGAGGCCGCCCTCCAACGCGCGTACGAGCGTGACCAGTTGAGCGTTGACGCGCTTGACCAGGTCACGCAGGTCCTTGACCAGA
The DNA here is from genome assembly GCF_040652655.1 of Streptomyces sp. NPDC048191. Taxonomy (NCBI): domain Bacteria; kingdom Bacillati; phylum Actinomycetota; class Actinomycetes; order Kitasatosporales; family Streptomycetaceae; genus Streptomyces; species Streptomyces sp. NPDC048191. Next base: position 245,212 of record NZ_JBEZMO010000011.1, on the reverse strand, counting down.
GCGGCGTGATCGCGGCGCACCGGGGCCGGGACACCGCGCAGCGGGCGCCCGTCCTTCTCCCAGATCAGCGTGGCGGTGTCGGTGACCGTGACGACAGCTTGGTAGTCGCCGGCGGTCCGGCGCAGGACGCCGTCGTCGTCGAAGTCCCCTCTCGGCAGCCGGAGTGCCACGTCGGTGCGTTCAGCCAGGGCCGCGTCGACCTTCTTGAGCATCCTGTCCAGCTGTTTGGGCACCCCGGCGTGCCGGACACTGCGTCGTACGGTGCGGATCGCGGTCACCAGCTCCGGCGTCGGGAATTCCTGCGCGGCACGGACCACCTCGTACAGCAGGGCCTGCGACGGAAGTGTCCTCGCCGTCGTCGGGGCCTGGGAGATGCCGGGCAGCAGCCGGTCCAACAGCGCCGGCAGCCAGGGCTCGTCGCGCAGCAGCGCCACCCGAAGGGCCTGTCCGAGCGAGGTGATCTCCCGGTCCGTGAACGCCTTGTCCGCCCGGTAGGGGATCTCACCGGCCCCAATCGCCTCGGCGCGGTCGGCCGCTGCTTCCAGTGCGCGGCGGGCGAAGGCCACGTAGGCGGGGTTGTCCGCCGATCTGCGCCACACATGCGTGGGCAGTTGAACGGACACCTGGTCGCGGCCCGCCCGGGACAGCAGCCCCTGTTCGGCCGAAGTGAGCCCTGCGGCGACGGCGATCTCGTCCGCGACGATGGGCCCCACCTCACGAGTGAGGCGCTCCACGGCCGCGCGCAGCGTCTCCTCACCGGCCAGTTCCGCGATCGCCAGGAGCGCGTAAGGCTGGCGCACTGTGTCCTTCTCCAGCCAGAACCCGACCAGGGTGCAGGCCTGAGCGCGGACGTCGGGCAGCGGCCCAGTGCACCACTCCAGCACGTCCAAGCCCAAGGTGAAGTCCGCCCAGCCGCGCTTGACGTACTGTTCGGCGAGTATCTCGAACATCCGGCGGCACGCGTCGGGCGTATACCGTGGCCGCCGTTCCCTGGCCGCTTCCTCGACCGCGAAACGGACCCTGCTCATCGCGTCCGTGGCAGCGACGGCACCGATCCGGGAGGCCGCCACGCGCAGGCTGCCGAGTTCTTCGTCGGAGACCCGTGACAGGTCCGGATGCCTGTCCTGCTCCTCGACCGTGAAGTCCGGGTCGGTCAGTACCTGCATCAGCCGGGCTGCGAGGTCCATCGGGCACCTCTCTTGATCTGGTCGATCACCATGAGCGATTCGGTCCGCTGGTTTTCCAGCATGGCTGGATGATGACAGGAGGGTCTGACAACGCCCCGGTCCGCGGCTGGGCCACGACGGTATACGCAGCTGCTGCCCGTCAGTTCACATGCAAGTACGCGGGCGGGCAGGTCACCAAGTCGGTCACCTACACCTCGAGCATCAGCGCATACCGGCCGAACGGGTCGAACACGATCATGGCCGCGGCCAACGGCGCCCTCGCGTCGCCGGCCTACGGGCCGGCGATCGAACTGGCACCAGTGCGCGTCAACGTGGTCTCCCCTGGCTGGGTGGACACCGCCATCTGGTACCAACTCGGCCTGGACAGACAGGCGGCCTTCGCCGAGCCGGCCGAGCGACTCCCATCCCAAAGCGAACGGCTTCTGGCCGGGCTCCCCTCGCCTTGCCGCCCCTGGCGGCAGGGCGGCATCGAGCAGCCCGTGCTCGGCTGTGGTCAGCCCCCGGCGTCCGCGCGTCGCCTCCCCGGGCCCCGGGAGGTGTGGGTGTCGTCCGGGCGGGAGCCGTTGCGCTGCCGGAAGCGCTTCCCGCGGGGGCGGTCGTCCGTCTTGTGCTTGCGAGCGGTGATGAAGTACACGCCGACCAGGATCAGTACGCAGCCGACGAGTTGCAGCGGCGTGGGGTGTTCGCCCAGGACCACCGCGCTCATCGCCACCGCGCCCACCGGCGTGAGCAGGAGCAGGATCGCGCCGACGTGGCTGGCCAGTTTCGGTGAGGCGGTCGCGACCAGCAGCCAGCCCACGACCTGGCTGCAGACCGCGACCGCCAGCAGCCAGCCCAGGACCCGCCAGCCGGGCGCTATGTCGAATCCGTACCACGCGAGGCCGGCGAGAAGCGATGCCACCGCAGCCCATGCGACCACCGCCGTGTACAGCTGCCGCACATGCCCGCCGTGGCCGCCGCGACGCAGCAGGTACAGGAATCCGGAGTAACACACCGCCGCCAGTACGGCGTGCACGGTGCCCCAACGCGGGCTGGTGCCGACCGCCACGCCCTGTTCCAGGACACCGCCGGTCAGGACGACGCCCAGGAGCAGCAACGGCAGGCACCTGAGGAACCGAGCGGGTACGGGCTCACGGTCGACCGCCCAGGCGATCAACGGCACCAGTACCACCTGCACATTCACCAGTACGGTCGACAGTCCCGCTCCGACCTCTCCGATCGCTTGGGTCCACAGGAGCATGTCCCCGGCGAACAGCACTCCTGCTGCGAGCGTGAGCCAGTACCGCCGACGCGGCGGTGCGCCTTCCTGCCGACGCTCGAGACCGGCCAGCATCGACAGGGCGGGCAGCGCCAGGAGGCACCGGTAGAACGAGGCCGTTCCTGGGGCGGTGTGCGCCAGGTCGAGCAGGACGGCGGAGGCCGACACGCACAGGGCACCGATCGCCATACCCCAGCCCGGACGCCGGATCCCCTTCACCAGGCGGTGGGTCGACTGCCCCGGAAATCGGGCTGTCAACGGTGGTTCCCTGCGCTCCGTGCCGGACGCGCGCCGGTCGCCGGGCGGACAGGACATGACATGCCGACTCTCTCTTCCTCCGCATGATCCATGCTGTTCGGCTCGAACACAGCACGCGTACCCGGGGTCGGTCCTCGTGACACGGCGAGCGGGATGGCTGGAGGCTGACGGGAAGACCGGGCGCGCGGCCTGACCACGGCTATGGCCTTGTGGCCGAGCGCCATCGCGGCGCTCACGTCGACCCTCGGGTGGCGACGGACGAGGTCGGCTGCGGCTGTCCAGTCCGTGGTGGCACGTCGGCCGTCGAGCAGCCCGGAGGCAGCGAGGGCGAAAGCGCCGTTACACAGCGAAACCATGCGTGCACCAGCATCCCCGGCAGCGGATCAGACGTCCTCATCCATGCGTATCGCACGGCGGAGGTCTTCCTGCGCCTGGCGGGCCTTTCCCTCCTCCTGTTCCAGCAACGCCCCGGCTATCGCGTCCAGCTTCCGCTGAATCGCACGCTCAGCCCGCCGCTCGGCGTTCTTCAGCAGGGCGAGCAACAGCAGATTCACGCACGTCATCAGGTCGCCGGCCAGCAACTGCCAGGTGAGCGCCAGCCCCGCGGCGTGCGCGGCGGCGAAGAAGGCCACAAGGGCCAGGCAGACCAGGTAGAAGATCGATGTACTGGTGAAGTTCGACGCGGTCTCGGCGAACCGTTCGAACCTGCCCTTCCGCCCCTCGGCGGGATGCCGAACCACCATCGCGGGTCACCTCCCGGAGACGGGACCATCCGACGAGTTCCCGCGGACCCCAGGGACAGGCGGCTTCCCGGCACGCTTCAGACGTTCCGTGGCGTCCGGCCGCTCGCTGCCGCAGGGCTCGACGACCGCGTGTGGAGCGACGGGCTCCAGAGAGGGGCTTCCGCGACTGGTACGGCAGGCAAGCGGTGCGCGAGGCGGGCTTGGGTCGCGGTTGCTGACGTGGTGGGTCCGCCGGAGTCGCCACAGACCTCCGGTGCCGTCACCCGGCACCAACTCCAGGAGGTCGGGGTCCTCGTCCTGCCCGACCGTGTCCGATCGGCTGACCGCAATTTCGCGGCGAACGACGTCTGTTGGACCAGCAGGCCACGCCACCTGCGCCAGGACGGCCCGGTCAGTAGGCGGAGTTGACGTTGTCGATGGAGCCGTAGCGGTGGGCGGCGTAGTTGGCGGCCGCGGTGATGTTGGCGACGGGGTCGGTGACGCTCTGCGCGGTGCCGGAGACGTGGTAGGCGTTGAACGTGGGGTCGATGACCTGGAGCAGACCCTTGGAGGGGGTGCCCTTCTTGGCGTTGACGTCCGAGTTGTTCTGGGCGTTGGGGTTGCCGCTGGACTCGCGCATGATGTTGCGCTTGAGGCCCTCGTAGCTGCCGGGGATGCCCTTGGACTTCATGATCTGCAGGGACTGCTTGATCCAGCCGTCCAGGTTGTTGGCGGAGCCGGCCTTGCTCCGGGAGGTGGCGCCGGCGTCGTTCGAGGAGGCCGTGATCGCGGAGACGGTGTGCACCTGCGTCGCTTCGGCGGCCTGGGCGGTCGTGGGCATCAGGGTGAGGGCGGCGGCCGCGGCGCCGGTGGTGGTGATGCCGGCGAGGGCGAGGTTGCGCAGACGGGCGATGCGGGTGCGGTTGATCATGGTCATGCGAAAGCAACCTTCCAGTGGGGGACATCGTCGGTGCCGGCCGCAGTCGATCGCGGCGGCACAGGCCGTGCGTGAACACGGGCAGAGTTTGGGGGGGTCACTCGGTCCGGCCGATCCGGCTCCCAGCGACGACAGCCATGATTAACGGCCGCCAGAGCCGGACGCAATGATGTGACCTACTACCCCGGATCGGATGAATGTCCGAAATAGGTCAATATTGAGACGTCTGCCCTTTTCACGGGCATCCCGGTCTACGGCCCTGGATAGGATGTGATCCTGCTCGCATGGCGGGCATCACGCCGCCAGCCCCCACGGACACCGAATCGACGAAGACCGGGACCGGCGCGACATGGAGCGAGTGGCCGAGCCGGCAGCGGCCCGGGAAGCCAACCGCCGGGGGCCCGGGCCCTCGGCCCGCGCGGGCCGGGCCCTCTCAGCCCGACGACGCCCTGCCTCGTCTCACCGCCATCACCTGCGGGGCCGGCCGGACAGGGTGCTGCGGACCCAGGGACGCGCACGGCCCCAACCCGGCCTGCGCCTGCGCCTCACGCCTTGCCACCTGGGCCGCCGACTGCCTGGGGCCCCACGAACTGCTCCACGACCCCCACGTCGACTCCTGACGCGGGCGGGCCCCGGACCAGGTGGTCCGGGGCCCGCCTTCGACGGTGTCTGCCGGTGTCTGCCGGTGTCTGCCGTGTCTCAGTGGCCGAAGCCGTAGGCGAACAGGTGGTCGGTGCCTGTCGAGCCCGTCACGGGCAGGGTGATCGACGCCACCTGCTTGGACGCGTCGAGCGGGACCTTCGTGGCGAAGACGTAGGTCTTGACGCCGTCCCGGCCACCGCTGCCGGTGTTCCGGTAGCCCGTGGTGACGGCCGTGGTGTCATCCGCGAGCGGCTTGCTCGAACCGCCGTTGAGCGTCCAGTCCGAGAAACCGACCGTCGCCTTCGCGGTGGTGCCGTCGGTGTAGGTGACGGTCACCGTGCCCGAGACCCCGCTGCCGTCGGTCGGTGCGTTGGTAGCGGTGCCCAGCAGGCCCAGCGACGTACCCGACGTGCCGGACGGCATCGAGATGGTCTGCCCGGCCATCTCCAGGTTGTCCAGCTGCCCGGACGTCACGCTCGGCCAGGTGTAGGAGATGCCGTCGGCGGTGACGGTGGAGCCGCTGGTGACGCCGGCCGCCGACAGCGCGTTCTGCGAGAACGCCCAGCCGCCGCCGTCGAAGCCGCCCGAGAAGCTCGTGCCGTCGGGATAGATGCCCTCGTTGGTGTTGTACGGCCACAGCTCACCAGCCTTGGCCACGGCCACGCGCAGGGCCGCCCCGTTCAGTGCCGCCCCGGTGCCGTGGTCGGTCAGCGCGAAGGTGACCGGGAACGTTCCCTCGCTCGCGCCCGCTGTCACATGGACCTTCGCCTCGGCGCTGCCCGAGGCGGGCACCTTCACCGACCCGGACGCCGGGTCGAGCGTGACGCCGGAGGGGGCCGTCGCCTTCCAGTCGACGGTGACGTCCGTGCCGCCGAGATTGGTGAGGTCGAGCGTGCCGTCGCCGGACGCGCCCGGCTGGAGCACCAGGCCGTCGCTGGACGGGCCGGCCGCGGCCAGGACCCGGTCGCCGCCCGTGGTGTCCGACGGCGGCACCGCCGACGGGTCGGAGGCCCAGGACTTGTCGGGCTGGGTGCCGAGGGTGAAGTCGAGCGTGCCCGCGCCCTTGAACTGCTGGTACGTCAGCCAGGAGGTGTCCCACTCCTTGCCCTTGACGTCGAAGGACTGCACGTACGCGGCGTCCGGTGCCGCCTGCGGCGCGTTGATCTGCACCGTCTTGCCGCCCGCGAGGGCGACCTTGGCCACCGGGAACACCGGGCTGCCGAGCGCCAGGGTGTCCGTGCCCGGGGTCTCCGGGTACATGCCCAGCTCGGACCACACGTACCACGAGCTCATCGCACCCAGGTCGTCGTTGCCGAACGAACCGACCGGAGCGTTGAAGTACAGCTTCTGCTGGGCCTCGCGGACGGCCTTCTGGGTCTTCCACGGCTCGCCCGTGTAGTCGTACTCCCAGGGGATCTCCACACTGGGCTCGTTGCTCAGGTTGGCGTTGGTGTTGCCCGGGTCGGTGATGTTGTCGAGGAGGCCGTCCAGGTAGGACGAGTACTCCTTGTCACCGCCACGCGCCTGGATGAGTTGCCGCAGGTTGAACGGGACCATCGGCGTGTACTGGGCCGAGGTGCCCTCCACGAAGCCGTTGGACGTGCCCGGGGTGAAACCGCCCGCGAACTGGCCGTCCTTGTTCTTCGCCTGCAGGTAACCGGTCTGCGGGTTGAAGACGTTCATCCAGTCCTGGGCGCGCGTGGCGAACTTCTGGTAGACGGACGTCTTGCCCAGCGACTTCGCGAAGGCGGCGAGGGCGTAGTCGGCGGAGTCGTACTCCAACTGCGTGGAGACCGGGCCGTAGAAGTTGCAGCAGCCGAAGTCGTTCTCGTCCAGCGGGAGGTAACCCTTGGCATCCCGCACCGACTCGCCGGGGCGGTCGTTGTTCGGGGCGGTCGCCTCGTGCTGCAGGGCGGCGAGCGCCTTGTCCGTGTCGAAGCTGCGGGCGCCGAAGACGTACGCGCCGGCGATGATGCCGGCGGCCGGGTCACCGACCATCACGTAGCTCTCGCCGTTGTTCGAGGCCCACTTGGGCAGCAGGCCCGTCTGGTCGTAGCCGTTGAGCATCGAGGTGACGACGTCGCTGGTGACCTTGGGTTCGACCATCGCCATCAGCTGGGTCTGGGAACGGTAGGTGTCCCAGCCCGAGTAGTTGGCGTACTGGGCCTGCTGGCCCCTGGCCAGCTTGTGGATCTGGTTGTCCATGCCCATGTACTGGCCGTTGTCGTCGGAGAAGACGTTCGGGTGCAGCAGTGCGTGGTAGAGCGCCGTGTAGAACTGCACCTGCTGGTCCGTGGAGCCGCCGCCGACCTGGATCTTGTTCAGCACCGCGTTCCAGGCGTCGTGGTTCGCCTGTTCGACGGCGTCGAAGTTCCAGTTCCTGATCTCGGTGGCAACGTTGTCCGCCGCGTTGGCGTCACTGGTGTAGGAGATGCCGGCCTTTGCTTTCACCGTCGGGTTGGAGGACGTGTCGAACGTCAGATAGAGGCCGTTCGCGCCCGTGGTGGGCGGCTCGGCTGCCTCGCCCGCGGCGGTCTTGCCCGCCGGTGCCGTCCGGGGCGCCCCGCTCGCGCCCGGGGCCGGGGACGGCGTGCCGGAGGACTTGCCGGTACTCCCGTGCACGGTCGGGGACGGGGCCGCGGGAACCGTGAAGTGCTTTTCCTTCAGCGGCTTCGACGGCTGTACCTGCAGGTTCTGCCGGGCCTTGCCGGCCTTCAGCGACTTCGCGCCGGGGTTGATCGTGCTGCCGACCCAGGTACCGCTGGCGGTGAACGGCTGGTCGAACTTGATGTCGAAGTGCAGGGTGTAGCGGTTGTTCGCGCCGCAGAAGTGGCCGCTGTCGATCGAGCCGCTGATCTCCTTGTTGTTCACCACCTGGACGCGGGTGCCGTCCACCTGTGTCGCACCGCTGCTGAGTTTGAACAGCAGGTTCGCCTGCCGGCCCGCGGGAAAGGTGAACGTGCCCAGGCCGGCGCGGGTGGTGTCGGTCAGCTGGGTGGTGACCCCGCTCGCGTCGGTCACCTTGTAGCGGCCGATGCCGGTCTGTTCGTCGTGGTGGCTGAAGCCCACGGACGTGTTGCCGAGGTTGCCCGACAGCGTGCCGGTCACCGGCAGGATGGGCAGGTCGCCCGCGACGCCGCAGCCGGGTCCCGAGATGTGGGTGAGGCTGAACCCGGAGATTTTGTCGTCGTTGTACTCGTAGCCGCCGCCGGAGGGGCGGTCGGGCGTCGTGTCCGGACCCCACTGCACCATGCCGGCCGGCATGTCGGGGCCGGGGAAGGTGTCCACCTCTCCCGAGGTGCCGATGAGGGGGTTGACGAGGGACGCGGGGTCTTGGACCAGGGCCGGGGTTCCGGCGCTCACGGCATGGGCACTACCGATCGCCGGGAGCGGGAGTGCGGTGATACCCAGGACGGAGATGACGGCCAGGCGTTGGCGGAATCTCTTTCGGTTACGTGGCGCAGCTGAACGTCGGGGTCGGACCATCGGTTGCCTCCGCAGCGGTTCGTGCTTCGCACAGGTGCTGACGTGCCGGGGACGCGGACGTCGGTGAACGGCAACGGTGCCGATCGCCCCAGGGGACCTGACAACGTTGCCATTCACGGGTGTCGAGTGAAACGCGTGAGCTTACGGCGTGTCAACGAGGTCAACAGCAGTTTCTGAGCGCGAAGTTCGCAGTCGCTGTCCTCGACACCACTTTCTCGCGCCCGGCCGACGGTCCCGGACCCCTGGTGGATCGGGGTCGGCTCCGGCCGGGCTTCAGGCAGCCTCCTGCGGTCGAGGACGAGAACGCAGACCCGCCGGGTGGCCCGACCAGGCGGCAGCCGGACCGAGTTGCGGTCTCCTCGACGGGGGACGCCGTCCGCGCCTCCGCCGCGGCGTGCAAACCGGCAAAGACAGGGGCGAGCGTCAGGCTCCGCCCGCCGGCCGTCAGGGACGGGCGGCCGCCGGGACGGCACGGAAGCGGTCCGGCGGCTTCCGCCTCACCCCCGGCGAAACGGTCGGCGTGCTGAACCTGACTCTCGGGGACCTCGGGATTCGTCGGCGCGGTCGCGTGACGCCACCCGACGTCTCAGCGCCGAGCCGCGCACAGCGCATGGTCGGTGAGGGTCTGCACCGCCTTGTTGAGCCGTTCCTCATCGACGAGCGCGGTGGTGGACGTCACCGACAGCGTCACCGCCCGATGGCCGTCCGCGCCGACCGCCGGTCGCCCGTACACCCCGAAGCCATCGCCCTCGTGCGTGTAGTAGACGCCCCCGCAGGTCAGGGGCACGACCCGCAGGCCGAGTCCGTATCCGCCCTGCTTGCCCGCGGGCGGTACCGGCAGGTCGTCGTACGCGACCGTCTGGCGCATCAGCGCCCACTGCGTGGCGGGCAGCAACCGGCCGGAGGCCAGGGCGCGGAAGAACGTGTCGAGGTCGGACGGCGTGCTCACCACTCCGGAGTCCGCGGTGTGCTGGTAGCTCTCCTCGGTCAGGTCCACCCGTTCGCCGCCGGGTCCGTCGATCGTCACCTGTTCGTGGGGGCCTATGAGATACGGGTTCTCGCCGGGGATGTAGGTGTGCCGCAGGCCCAGCGGCGCGATGATCCGGTTCTCGACCAGCTCCCGCCAACCCGCACCGCCCGCCTTCTCCGCGATCATCGCAGCAAGCAGGTAGTTGGTGTTCGAGTAGGCCCACCGGCGGGGCGAGTTGTTCTGCGACGGAGTGAAGAGCGGGGCGTGGCGCATTGCGATCGCGACGAGCTGGGAGGGCGGGGTGGCGTCGTAGCGGTTCTCGTTGAAATGGTTCAGCAGCTTGTCCTGCACGTCGGGATCGGTGATGTAGTCGTAGATGCCGCTGGTGTGCTGGAGGAGGTCGCGCACGGTGATCAGCGAGCCGTCATTGCCGTGTCCGCCAACCACTCCGGGCAGCCACCGTTCCACCGTGTCGTCCAGCGAAAGGCGCCCTTCCGCGGCCAGTTGGAGCACCACCACCGCCGTGAACGTCTTGCTGGTGCTCGCCACCCGGAACTCCGGGTCCCACGGCACGGGCGCGGTCGAGCCCGCGCCGACGGTCCCGTACCGTGCCCGCAGCACCGCGCCGCCCGGCCCGTCGACCCGGGCCACCACGTTCACATCGCCGCCGGCGGCGGCCCGTACCGCCGCGAGGTCCCGCTTCAGATCCCCCGCCGAGTAGCCGTCGACCCGCGCGTGCGCCCCGGCCGACACCTCGCCCACCCCGCACGCCATGAGCGCCGCCATGCACGCCACGACTGCCGTACGCTTCCCCGTCACGCTGACACCTCTCTGCTCGCCCCACTCTCTTCTGAACCGCCCAGTCAACTCCCCGCCGCCCTCGCGGTCGATGGAGCTGCCACCCGGGCACCCGGTGGGGCCGGCCCCCGGCCCGGGCCGACACCTTCCGTGGATCGCTCTGCCGCCGGTCCGGTGCGCCCGGCTGCGACCGGCGGTGTCCGGACAGGCGTTCCGGCTCCGCGGCCCGATGAGCGTCGTCCTGGGCGACGACTCGTTCGAGTCAGCCGAGGCGGACCACCTCTCCAGGACGACGGTGACGCGGGCGCTGTCCGGCTCGGGCGTAGAACCCCGGCTTCGCGGGGATCGCCGGCCACCACGGCGGGACGAAGACCAGGCCGGGCTGGGTTCACAGCCACCGTTCGGCTGCCTCGACGCTGTCGCCGCCGCTGGTGTTGAACGCGACCGCGGCGTCCGGCGCGTGGCGTCGGACCAGGTTCACGACCTGCTCGAAGAGCGGCAGGAGAGGTTCCGCTTGCGGATCCCGCCACCGACGACCACGACGTCCCAGTCGCGCTCGGACGGTGCCGCGACCATCGTGGGCTCTGCCGACTCGTCCAGCGTGATCAGCGCCATGGAGGCGTCTATGGCATGGTCACCAAAACGTGCCAGCTCCTGGTCGAGGGCCGCGCGGATGGCTCCGCCGTCCATGCCGGGCACCGTGTTCGGATCGACCCCAAGAACGAGAACGGAGGGCACGTCCGGGTAGACGATCAGCTGCCCGTGCCGGTTCCCCGACGCGCAGCACCTGGGGGTCTGCCTGAGCGTCGACAGCTGGATGTCTTCCTCCGTACTCTCGGCCGGTGGACAAGATCTCCGTACGGTTGAAGGCAGACGCCACACCGTCGGCGCCCGGTCTCCTGCTGCGTCCCTGGGGCCCGGCCGACGCCGCCGAGCTGGTCGAGCTGTCCCGGGATGACGCCCTGCGCCGATGGACGAACTCAGCAGTGGACGACGAGGCGGGCGCGGCACAGTGGATCGAGAACCAGCGACGGGGATGGGAGGCGGGAGACCGCTTCGGGTTCGCCGTCGTTGAGTCCCGGACCGCAGGCACGGACGGGCAGTTGGCGGGACACGTGGCCCTCAAGAACGTGGCACCGGGCACTACGTCCGCCGAGGTCGGTTACTGGACGGCGGCGCATGCGCGTGGCCGGGCGGTGGCGCCCCGTGCACTGCAGGCGCTGACGGACTGGGCCTTCACCGCCTTCGCCGCTGACGGGCTGACGCGTCTCGAACTGCTGCATCAGGTGGACAACACAGCATCATGCCGCGTCGCGCAGAAGAGCCGGTACGCCCTGACCACACTCCTGCCTGCCGCACCGCCCGCCCACCCTCTCGACGGTCACCTGCACGTACGGACGCGCGAGCGCTGAACCAGCCGGCTCCCCGTGGCAGCGTTCAGATGTCCCGAACACGCACCGCGAGGGCTGCGACGTCGTCGTTGAGGCCACCGCCGCTGTGCTGCAGGAGATCCTGGTGCAGCGTGTCGAGCAGTGCCCTGGGCCCAGCCGAGGTCTGGCGACTCATCCAGTCCTGCAGGGCAAAGAACTCACCTTCGCCGTTACGGCTCTCGATCACGCCGTCGGTGTAGAAGAGCAGCTGGTCACCGGGGGCACAGTCGACCGTGTCGGTGGTGTAGTCGGTGCCGATGAGTGCGGCGAGGTTGAGCATCGGCGAGGCCGTGGTGGGATCGAGGACCTGGAGCTTGCCCTGGTGCAGGAGCAGTGGGGGCGGATGGCCGCAGTTGATGAGCCTGATGCAGTCGCCCTGGTGGGGGAACTCGGCGAGCACCACGGTGGTGAACTGCTCCAGCAGGTCCCCGGCGGCCAGGGTGCAGCTGTGCCGGGCGCTGCTGGCATCCAGTCGGCGGACGATGCCATCCAGGGTCGCCTCGTCGTATGCGGCCTCCCGGAAGCAGTTGACCACTGCCGCAGCCGCTCCCACTGCCGGCAGGCCCTTGCCCCGGACATCGCCGATGATCAGGCGCACGCCGTACGGAGTGGCGACGGCTTCGTAGAAGTCCCCGCCGATGCGGGCCTGCGCGGCGGCCGCAAGGTACATCGATTCGATCTCGAGGCGGCCCACCCGGCGGGGCAGGGGGCGCAAGAGCACTTTCTGTGCCGCGTCGGCTACGAGGCGGAGCTGGAGGAAGGCCTGCTCCCGCTGGATGCGGACACGGCACGCGTACACGGCGAACACACTGACCGTGGCGATGGCACCCACGGTGAACCAGGTGCCCAGGTCAGGGTAGACAAGGCTCAGCCCGATCATGATCGCGACGCAGACCGCTCCGAGCAGAACGGTGGGCAGAACGGGCCACACAGACGCTGCGAGGGCGGGCACTGCGGTCAGGAGGCGACTGAAAGCGATCTTTCTTGGAGTGGAGAACGCCAGGCTCGTGATGACCACAGTCAAGATCACTGGCGAGAGCAGGGCGAGACTCCACCGCCTGCGGAGCGGACGACGAGGCCGCATCCACCCAATCCGGGGCATAGAAGGCAGCATAACGGCATATGCCGAGCGTAGTGATCCAGGGCGCGAGTGGAGCCTTCACTTGGCGTACGGCAGGAGAGAGCGGGATTCCACCAGCCTCACACTTGCCCGCGTCCTGCACGTGCACGGAATCCCGGCCACGGTCTACGAGGCGGAGGCCTCCCCGGCGGCGCGCACACAGGGCGGGATGCTCGACATCCACGACGACACCGGCCTACGGGCTCTGCGGGCGGCAGGGCTGATCGACGACTTCCGCGGCCTCATCCTGGAGGGCCTCCAGGCGACCCGGGCCCTCGACCCGGCCGGGAACGTCCTGCTCGACGAACCCGACGACGGCACCGGCGGCCGCCCCGAGGTACAGCGCGGCGAGCTGCGGCGGATCCTGCTCGACTCACTCCCGGCCGGCACCGTCCGATGGGGGCACAAGGTCAGCGGCGTCCGTTCCCTCGACGGAGGTCGCCATGAGGTGGCCTTCACCGACGGCACCAGCATCGCCACGGCCCTGCTGGTCGGCGCGGACGGCACGTGGTCCCGGGTCCGGCCGCCGCTCTCCGATGCCGCACCCGAGTACGTCGGCAGGTCGTTCGTCGAGACTTGGCTGTTCGACGCCGACACCTGGCACCCCACCGGCACGAAAACCGTCGGTGGTGGCTCGCTCTTCGCGCTCGCGCCGGGGAAGGGGATCCAGGCTCACCGGGAGAGTGGCGGCACCCCCACACCTACGTGGCGCTCACCCAGCCGCTGGACTGGTTCGCCGCCGTCGATTTCTCCGACCCCCGGGCGGCGACCACACGGATCGCACAGGAGTTCGGCGACTGGGCACCGGAGCTGACCGCGCTCATCACTGACAGCGACACCACGCCGCTCTCGCGACCCCTCCACGCGCTGCCGGTCGGGCACCGGTGGGACCGGGCGCCGGGAGTGACCCTGCTCGGCGACGCCGCCCACCTCGCGGCGCCGAACGGCGAAGGCGCCAACCTGGCCATGTACGACGGTGCCGGACTCGACGAGGCCCTGGCCGCGCACCCCGACGCCGTCGAGGCCGCGCTCACCGAGTACGAGCAGGCCATGTTCCCCCGCGCCGCCACGGCCGCCGTCGAGGGCGCCCACCTCCACGAACTCCTCTTCGGCGCCGACACGCCCCACAGCCTGGTCGACATCCTCACCGGGCACGAGCAGACCACAGACCAGGCGGATCAAGCAGATCACGGGGAACGCGGCGGTATGCGCGGGACTGTTTCCTGACCGTGACTCACGGCGCACGTTCTGGCCGACCGCTCGGCGCAGTACTGCCGCTCAGCGCAGGACCGCCGCCAGCACATCGGTGCCCAGCGCCGTGAGATCGTGCAGGTTGAGGGTGTAACGGACATAACGGCCGCGCCGTAGGGCCGTGAGCAGGCCGGCGCGGCGCAGGACAGCGAGGTGGCGGGAAACCTCCGGGGCCGAGAGATCCCAGAACTGGGCCAGCTCACCGGTGGTGTGCGGGCCGCGGGCCAGGGTGCGCAGCAGCCGCAGCCGTACCGGATGGGCGAGTGCCTCCAGCCTCAGTGTGACCGTTTCCAGTGACACCGGCTCTGCCGGACCCGGCTCGGCGACGGGGTACTGCACCACCGGCTGCCACCCGGGCGCGTGGACCGCCACCAGGTGCGGGTGGCCGAAGACACTGGGGATGAAGGTCACCCCGGTGCCGTTGGCGGTGGTCGCCTTGTCCTGCAGCTTGTCCACGATGAGGCAGTCGCCGTCCGGTGCCAGGGTGACCGCGGTGGATACCGATGCGAGTGCCGCCCCGATGCCCTGGCGCCTGAGCAGGTCGTTCTTCAGGCGCAGGTCGGTGGCCAACCGTACGGCGACGTCCGTCCAGGCGGCGGCGAAGAAGGCCTCGGCGCACTGTTCGAGACGGGGCTTGCGCTCAAGACATCCGGTCAGAGGGGCTGGAGCCGGGTACGCAGGAGGCAGAATTCGTTGCCTTCCGGGTCGGCCAGGACGTACCAGCTCTCGGCCCCGGTCTGGCCGACGTCGGCGGGCCTGGCGCCGAGGGCGAGCAGCCGCTCCAGCTCGGCGTCCTGGTCGCGGTCGGTGACGTTGACGTCGATGTGCAGTCGTAGCTTGCCGGGCCGCGGGTCGCTGCTGGGGCTGAGGACGAGGATGGGCAGCGGGCCGCCGAAGGCGGCGTCGGGCGGCCCGATCGCGATGCTTCCGTCGTCCTCCCTGCCGAGTTCGACATAACCGAGGACCTTGCTCCAGAAGGCGGCGAGCCCGTCGGGGTCGGCGGCGTCGATGACCAGCTCACTGATGCGGCATGCCATGCCCGGCAGTGTACGGAGGCAACCCGAGCCGCACGATCGCGTTTTCGCCCGGCGCTCTCGCTCCTCTTGAGCTGCAGCGATCAGTTCCCGGCCTTGGCGCAGATCGCGTAGACGGAGGCCGTGTAGCGCGGCTCGTTGCCGCCGTTCATGAACCCCACGGTCCAGCCGACGGGTTTGGTGCCGGAGAGGATCGGGTTCGAGTGCAGTTCCGAACCATACGACTGTGCCGCGGTACCGGGCAGGTACCAGCCGCCCCCGGTGGCGATCTCCCCGTCGGGGCACGTGGCGTCCACGTCGACCATGTCCAGTACGGCAACCTCCTTCGACACGGTCACCACGTGCACGCCGGCCACCCCGGGGGCACCGGCGGGTCCCGCCGCTCCAGTGTCTCCCTTCGGACCGGCGGGCCCCTGCGGGCCGGCGTCCCCCTGCTGACCGGCCGGTCCAGCCGGTCCTTGTGCTCCGGTGTCACCCTTGGGTCCGGCGGGCCCTTGCGCTCCCGTGTCCCCCTTCGGCCCGGCGGGCCCCTGCGTGCCGGTCTGCGCCCAGGTGACGGACCGCTCGTACGACCGGCAGGCGGAGCCCACCTCGACGAGGCGCAGGTGACCGCTGGAGTTCACACATCCCTGAATCGTGCCGTCCGCGGCGATGTACGACTGCTGCTCGTCGGTGGCCAGGGCGAAGTCCGAGGACGTCACCAGGAGCACGGCAGCGGCAGCAGCGGCCGCTGTGACGGCACGACGAACGAAAGTCATAGGTCCCCCCGGTTTCATCAGACAGCCGGTCGCATCAATCGACCAAAGTTTCACAACTGTCCCACGAATAGTGCACCTTGACGATGCGTGTGCCCAAGTCGGCGCCCTGTCAGGCGGTGGTCGTTCTCTGGTCACCGGCCCCCGACCGGCTGTGAGAGCGACCCGTCGAAGGAGCGCCGCGTCAAGGCGCTCTTCCCGGAGGACGGGGCGTGCCGGGGTCGGTCGGACGAGGTGCGCTGACCGTCGTCGTCACCCGTACGAGGCAGGGTCTGCGGGGCGTGGAGCCGAATCCGAACCGGACCGGCGGTTCCACGGCGGTGAGGCCGCCGAGGTCCCGCCCCTCAAGCACGGTGGTCGCTCTGGTGATCAGATGCAGATCGTGTGCGCCGTACCACTCGCGGCGGCCGCCACCGGCCGTCCCACGGGTGCGCACGCCCAGCAGCAGCCGGGAGAGCGGGTCCGTCACCCCTGCCCAGCGGGCACTGCCTGCCAGCGACCCCGGTACCGCCCGCAGCAGCAGCCCCGTCGGGCCGCGCCGGCCGACGGCGAACCGCAGATCGAGCTGCGGGCCCGCGGTAACGGCCCACTCGTCGCCCGTGACGCGCACCCGCAGGGGTACGACACACACGTCGTCGAAGGCGTACGTGGCGGCGATGAAGTCCGCCGTCCGACGGGTGGGAGCGAGCAACAGGCGTTCGCCGTCGGGGCGTTCCACCATCACATCGCTGAACGCTCCGAAGGGCGAACGGCCCCAGTGGCCCAGCACGAGCCTGGTACCGGACGTCGTCCCGATGCCGGCGATCCAGCCGTCGAAGCACAACCGGACCGAAGACGCGACCCGGGACATCACGGTGCCGGCCCGGTGTTTCGGTTCACGCGCCTGTGATGGACCGTGAGTCGGCCGCGGCGGCCCTCCTGCGACAGCGGGACCGCCTGCGTCCCCACGTCACCCCGTGGGAAGGGTCCACCAGCACCGGGTTCATCCGTGCCTCCTCGCTCCCGGTCGCGCCGGGAGCGAGACGCCGATGCGCACCTTGCCGACCCCCTCCCGGAAGTGCACCAGCGCCGGCGTCTCCCAGAGCACGCCGTAGCCTCGTGTGCAGGCCCGCCACCGCGAGCTCGGCACACGTCCCGGCGGGTGGGCCGGACCGGTGCGCCCGGCCGGACAAGCATGCGGTACGACGGCCCGCGACTCCCCCGGGCCCCGGCGTAGGTCAGGAGATCATCGCCGCTCGACCGTTCCGGGCGCCCGAGGTGGTACGGCGCCCCGATCGCACGGGCGGCGAGCATCACCGGGCACGCCACCTCGATGGACAGGAACCACAGCCCGTCCCGGCCGTCGCGCCCGCGCAGATTATGTACGCAGGTTGGTCTCCGCGCAGGAGGGCAGGGCCGCGGGGCCCCGGCGGACGCACACCGGTCATCACGAACGGCGTCACGCTCACCCACGCCCCGCCCCTCGCAGGGTGTCCACGGCCAGGCCGTCCGGCAGCAGGCGCTGTACCTGGTCAGGGGGTAGGCCCAGGGCACGAACATCTGGCCGAGCCAGCCGGCGCGCAGCGCCGGGACGTGCACGCGCTGCTCCGGCCCGTACGACACCACGCACACCGACTCCCCCGGACGTACACCGCGAAACCAACGCCCGTCCGGCGCGCGATCGTGCCGAATCCCGCACGGCCGCACGGCTTACGACGGCTGCGGAACCGCAGGCACCGGCCGCGAGGCCGACAATCACGAAGTACCAACCTCCGTACCCGCCTCCTGGCTGGTCAGCCACCGGCGGATGGGCTCTGAACCAGCGAACACCAGCCGACGCTGCGACACGTCTTGCCGATTGGACGCGTCGGCCACGCGGATCAGGGCTCGTCGTCCGGCGGCAGACTGGGCACATCGGCGCGGAAGAGGCTGACCAGGAGCCCGTACGGCTCGCCGCGAGCGGAGTCGGTCGGATGCCGCTCGGCGGCCATCGCCCGCAGCCGGTCCTCAAGTTCGTGTGCCTCGGTGTCGGTGAGCCAGAGGTGGCGCAGCGCGGTGTGTGAGGCCTGTCCGGGCTGGGCCGGCAGCATCTCGCCCAGTGCGGCGTGGATGAGGAACTCCGGGCCGACCGCCACGTCATGGTGCACCTTGAAGCCTTGGCTGACCAGGGCGAAGTACTGCTCGGTGCCGCCGCGCACCTGGCGCGTCTCGGACAGCCGGACCAGTCCGGCCTCCCGCAGCACGCGCACGTGGTAGCCCGTGCGTGACGGGGTCACCGTCGCCCGGCGCCGCTGACCGGCACCAGTCCGAGCGGGCTGGCCTACCGGGACTGCGGCGACCGTCCCGCCCGAACACGCCTTGGTGCGTGGAGGGCGGGTCCACGAGCCGCACCGGCACGGGTCAGCCGACGGCGCCCGGGAGCGGGTAGTGCAGGGTCCGCCGACCGGGCCGTTGGCAGTCGCGGCCCAACCCCCGGCCTACCTGTAGAAGACGGCCACACCGCCGTGGTGCGAGCACGCGCCCTGGTGGTGGGCGGCGTACGAGTAGGTGCCGTCGTTGCAGAGGGCGGTGGCGCCGTTCCCCGCGTCGCTGCTCCCGCCCGAGGAGCTGGAGGAGCCACCTCCGGACGACCCGCCGGACGAGCCACCACTGCTTCCCGAACCCGCGGCGGCAGCATGTGCGGTGACCGTCACCTTGACCTTGACCGTCTTCGTCGCCGTCACCGTCGGCTGCGGCTCCGGCGTCGCCGTCTCCGTCGCCGTGGCAGTCGCCGTGACCGTGGCGGTCGGTCGCACTTTCTGGGCCGTCGGCTTGGCGTCGGTTCCACTGCCTTGGTTGTCGGCCCCGGCGCCGATGCCGAGGCAGAAGGCGAGGCCGATGGCGGGCAGCACGTACCGCTTCCGCGCCCACCTCGGGGCCGTTCTGACGGGCGGCTGCGGCGGCATGGTGTACGGGTTGGTCATGTGTCCCCCCAGGGTGCGTTGGAGGGATGACCGTAACTCTGATTGTGAAGCTTGTGTGACGATTCGGTGTAACGGTCACCTATTCGTGATCCGACTGCTGTACAGAACACCGCATCCCGGGGCGACTGACGGCGACTCGGGCGAAGACGCGGTCAGGCGGGCTGCCACAGCTCGACCCGATTGCCCTCGGGATCGGTGACCCAGCCGAATCGGCCGACACCGTCCATGTCCTGGGTCTCTGCGGCCACGTCCGCTCCCTTGGCGCGCAGTTGCGCGAGCATGGCGTCCAGGTCGCGCACCCGGAAGTTGAGCATCGTCTGCTGGGCGCGGGACCCGAAGTAGTCGGTCTCGGAGTCGAACGTCGCGAACACCGTCTGCCCGGTCCCCTGACGCCACACCCCGTTCTCGTCGGCGTCCAGACCCAGGCAGTCGCGGTACCACGCGCTCAGGGCCGCGGGGTCGGCGGCCCGCATGAAGTATCCACCGATTCCAAGCACACGTTCCATGCCGCCATCCTGCCAGGACGGCGTTCGGGCGGCCCGGCACCACACCATCGCCCCTTCGCCCGGTCGCGGTGGCGAAGTCCGGAGATCGCCGCCCGGAGGCGTGCCGTATCGTTGCGGCACATGTGGCCAGGAGAGCAGTCACCGGAGGGTGGGCACGGTCCGCAACAGCCCCCGGCCGGACGGCAGTCGAACCCGTACGCACAGCCCGGCCGGCCGAACCCCTACCAGCAGCCTGGTCCTGGCCCGTACCAGCCGAACCCGTACCAGCAGCCTCAGCCCTGGCAGACGCCCACGCCGCCGGCCGCCGGAGCACCCGTGCCCCCGCAGCCGGGTGGCGGCCGGAACCGGACCGCGCTCGTCGCCGTCGTCGCCGCGGCGGCCGTCGTACTCGGAGCGGGCGTCACCGGATTCGTCGTGCTCCACGGCCACAGGAACGCCCCGCCCGACCCGAAGCCGACCAACTCCGCGTCGGCGTCGCAGAGTTCGTCCAACCCCCGGGGACCCGACGCCCAGACCGCCACGGTCAAGGGCTGGAAAACGGTCACGAATCCGACCCAGGGAGTCGCCTTCGACGTCCCGCCCCGATGGGAGACGCAGTCCGCGAACTGGGTCACATATGTCTCCAAGGACGGGGACCCGGAGGACAAACCACTCATCGCGATACGCAATGTCGCGATGCTGCAGAAGAAGTGGTGCTCCTCGGACGAGAACCGGGACGGAACGCTGGAGGACACCCCACTCGCCCAGGTCGGCACGAGGGGCAACAACGGCTACGGAAGCACTCGGGAGATCGCCGCTTCCGACCCGGCGACCTGGGTGTACGGGGCGTACACCCAGCCGGACAAGAAGAAGGTGAAGACCAGCACCGTAGAGGCGTTCACCACGAACTCCGGCCTCAAGGGCACCCTCGGCATTGCCTGGTCCGTGGGCGTGGAGAAGTCCAAGAAGTGCGCCACGGACGGCAAGGCGTGGACCTTCGCCTTCAAGAACACGGCAGGGGATCTGGTCTCCTGGTCGTTCTTCGGCGCGAAGAACGTGCCGGCCGAGGTGCCGGATGCGACCGTACGGAAGATCGCCGCCACGGTACGGCTGTACACGGCACCGTCGAACTCTGGACGGCGAGCAGTCGGCAGGTCGATGGCGGCGCGACGCCACCTTCGCCCGGGCCCGGCGAAGGCCACGTGCCGCGGGTCCCGACTTCCGGCCATTCTGCGGGGGGTCACGATCAGTCCGACCAGGCCGTTCCCCCCGTCAGGACTAATGAGATTCACACTGTCTTTGAGTGAATGAGATCTTTCAGAGATCCTGGCGCGCCGTCGACCTGCACACACGTCATTCACATGCCGCACACAGCTGACGCACGTCTCAAACACGTTCCCTCAACTGGCCTTGCACCGTTGCTCAGGCGAAGCTGCTCCCGGCCCACACGGCCACCGACCCTCACGAAGGAGCTCAACATGCGCATCAACCTGCGCTTCGCCACCCTCACCGCGGCCGCCGTCAGCCTGATCGGCGCGACGCTCGCCGCGGGCTCGGCCACCGCCACCGCGGCGCCGGCCGGCCTCTACGCACCCTCGGCGCTCGTCCTGACCATGTCCTACCCCGGCGGCTCGACCGACACCGCGGCTCGCGCCGTCACGCTGAGCTGCGCGCCCGGCGCCGACGGCACCCATCCCGCTCCCGCCGCGGCCTGCGCGGAGCTGCGCAACGCCGACGGCCGGATCGACTCCCTGCTGTCGCGGCTGCCCGGTCAGGCCTGTACCAGGCTCTGGTCCCCGGTGACGATCACGGTCGACGGCGTCTGGCAGGGAACTCGCGCCTCCTGGAAACACACCTTTGCGAACTCCTGCGAAATGAACAACACGATCTCGCAGAGCAGCCTCCTCAGCTTCTGACCCCGCCTCACGGCCCTTGTCCCGCGGGCCCCGCGGGGATCCGTTCCAGGACGCCGCCCGCGAAGACGTCGTAGAGCGGGAGGGTTTCGAGGTGGACGTAGCCGATGTGGCAGTCGCACGCGGCCAGGGGGCACGGGCGCGGGCGGAGCGCCGTCCGGTAGGAGCCGTCGTAGAGGTTGCCGAGCTCGGTGGGCACGAAGTGGCAGCGCCGGACGGTGCCTTCGCCGTCGACGGAGATGACCGACTCGCCGGTACGGCACGGCAGTCCGGCGCTGGTGTGCGGATGACGGCTGTACGCGAACAGCGGGTCCAGGTCCGTCCACCGGGCCGCGTCCGCGTCGTCGTAGGTGTGGCCCTCTGCGGCGTTCACCCAGAGGTACACCTGCTCGGGCAGGTCCGCGCGCAGTCTGCGGGCCGGCTCCAGGTGTGCGGGCAGACCGACGACGCCGACGCTGTACCGGACGCCCCGTTCCGCGAGGTCACGGCACTTCGTCAGGAAGCGGTCGTACGGGGTCTGTCCCGGGTGGTACGTGCACCACAGGGCCAGGGTGTCCAGGTCGGCGTCGGCCAGCCAGTCCGTGCGGCAGCTGAGGTTGGTCTGGATCGCGACCCGGCGGACGTGCGGCAGGCGCGACAGGTCCACCAGGGCGCGCCGGTACCAGGAGCGGACCAGCCCTTCGCCCCAGGGGGTGAACAGCACCGACAGGCGGTCGCCGGTCTGCGCGGCGGCCCACTGCGTGAAGCGGTGCAGGGCCGCACGGTCGGCGCGGAGCTGGGCCGTGCTGTCGCGCCGCTTGGCGAACGGGCAGTACGGGCAGTCGTAGTCGCAGGACGCGAGCGGTCCGCGGTAGAGGATGGTCAGGTCCATGCGAGCCGCCTACTTGCGTGCGTACGCGGCCATCGCCGCCCGCACGGCCAGGGAGAACAGCTCCGGGCCTATCGCGTCGGAGTGCGCGAGCCCTTCGGGCGTCAGCCGGAGCCGCTGCGCACCGCTTTCCTGCTCCAGCCAACCCCGGTCAGCCCAGCGGCCCAGTTCGCCCGCGAAGTCGTCGCGGGCGTCGGTGCCGAAGCGCGTCCGGTAGTCGTCGGCGGGCATGCCCTCCGTCTGCAGCAGGGACTGCAGGAGATGACGGCGGCGTGCCTCGTCGGCCGTCATGCGCCGCCCGTATTCGGCGTGGCCGAAGTCGGCGGCCGGGCGGCCCACGTAGTCGTCGATGATGGCGCGGATCTCGTGCATGCCCACGGCGTAGTCGAAGGAGTAGTGCAGGTCGGCCGTGTACGAGCGCGCGCCGCAGCCGAGGCCGATCATGCCGTCGGTCTGGCAGGCGTAGTCGTCCGCACCCTGGGGTGGGGCGTCCGCGCGGCGGAACATGCGCATCGAGTGCTGCACGTAGCCGCGCGCGAGGAGGTGGTCGCGGCCGAGGCGGTACAGGCGCAGCCGCTGCTCGTCCCAGGCCGGGTCCGGTCCGCTGCGGTGACGGCCGAGGCCGGTGAGCGGGCGCACGTAGAGGGGGTAGAGGTACAGCTCCTCGGGGCGCCACGCGAGGGCGGCGTCCAGCGAGTGCAGCCAGGTGGCGTCCGTCTGGCCGTCGATGCCGTAGATCAGGTCGATGTTGAGTACCGGCAGGGCCGTGTCACGGATCCGGGCGAGGGCCGCCTCCACGTCCGCGCGGCGTTGAGGCCGTACGGCGGCGCGGGCCTCGGTGTCGACGAAGCTCTGGACGCCGAGGCTGAGCCGGGTGGTGCCCCGTTCGACGAGGACCGCGAGGCGGTCGGCGGTGGCCGTGGCGGGTGACGCCTCGACGGAGAGGGGGATCGCGCGCAGGTCAGCACCCATGCGGTGCTCGGCTATGTCGCACAGGCGCTCCAGCTCCGTGGCGGTCAGGAAGGTGGGGGTGCCGCCGCCGAAGGCAGCCGTCGCGAACCGGGGGTCGGCCGCCTCGCCGAGAGCCGAGCGGACGGTCGTCGCCTGGCGTTCCAGGGCGTCCAGATAGGCGGTGGTCAGGCCGTCCGGTGCGCCGATCCGGGTGAACAGGTTGCAGAAGCCGCAGCGCACCTCACAGAAGGGGATGTGCAGGTAGAGGGAGAGTGCGTCCTTGGGCTCCGGCGCCCACAGCGTGCTGAGCAGGGGGCGGTCGGGCAGGCGACGGTAGGCCGTTTTGTGGGGATAGGCGTAGACGTAGCTCTGGTACGGGCTGCGGACGGTGGGGTGAGGGGGTGCGAGCGTCATCGGGCGGCCTCGGTGATCGTGCGCTCATCGTCCGGGGCGGTGCGGGGAGCATGGTCGGGGTCGAGGAAGAAGTGCGCGTAGGGGACGGTCCACACGGACTCGTGGCCGAGGCGGTGTCCGGTGTAGCCGCCGTCGCCGTAGGCGGTGCCGTGGTCGGAGCAGACGATGGCGAAGCAACGCCGGCGGCTGCTCACCGCGGCGAACAGCCGGCCGATGTGCCGGTCCACGTATTCGAGCGCTGCGGCGTGACTCGCGCGGGTGTCGCCGGCCTCACGGGTCGCGCCGTCCAGGTGGAACCAGTTCGGCTGGTGCAGCGCCGACACGTTGACGAAGAGGAAGAGGCGCTGGTCGGCGGGGAGCCGGCCTACGACCTCCTCGGCGCACGTCACCTGTGACTCGAAGGAGGTGGGGGACGTCACGCCGAACTCCGGTCGCCAGTGGGACTCCTGGAACATCCCCGGCAGGACCGAGCCGAGCGGGCCCTGCTTGTTGAAGAAGCCCACTCCCCCGATGCACACGGTGTGGTAGCCGGCCTTGGCGAGGCCGGAGACGAGGTCGGGGGTGTCGTACACGTAGGTGCCGGTCGCGGTGGTCTCGCTGCCCGCGAAGCGCGCGGCGAACAGTCGCGGGTGCGGGCCGGGAGCCGCGGGCGTCGGCAGGAAGCCGGCGAAGATGGCCTGGTGCGAGGCGTAGGTGAAGCTGCCCGGGGCGTGGCGTTCCTCCCAGTGGCCGCCGGGCAGGCGGCGGGCGAGGTGGGGGATGCGGCCCTGTGCCGCCAGTTCGGCGGCCACGTCGTGGCGCAGGGTGTCCAGGGTGACGAGCAGGAGGTCGTGGCTGCCGACGATGCGGTTCATGTCCGGTTCTCCGGTCGTGCCGGCGGGCGGGTGGGGACGCGTCGGGTCAGGCGAGGGCATGGGTGGTTCCCGTTCTGTTCTCTTGCGGATGGTGCGAGGCGGCGTGCCGGGACAGGGCGGCCGCGACCTGCGCCGCGTAGGTGTCCTGGCCCTCGGCGCCGCTGCCGGGGAGTCCGGTGAGCCGGGGCAGCAGGTCACCGAAGGCGTTGACCTCGCCGACGGCCACGCGACGCCAGCCGATCGCGGGCAGCAGGTCCACGCCGACACACAGGGTGCGCGGGAAGCAGGCCGCTGCCTGCTCGCACACACCGAGGACGTCCGGCCAGCGGGCTCCCGCTGCCTCCACGGCCGCGCGGACGGCCTCGAGGTCTCCGCGCCTCCCCCCGAGATGAAGGTTGGTCAGCGGAGACCTGCTCGTGCGCACCACGGCGTGGGTGGCCCTCTCGGCCACGACGACGACCCGAAGGTCGGCGGCGCGCCCGTGTTGGGAGGCCTTGGGCAGCCAGCGTTCCAGGTGCAGGCCGTCGGGGGCCAAGGCGTCGACGACGGCCGCGATCCGGCGTTCGTCCTCGTAGCGGCGAACGCGGAGGGAGTTGAACAGCCGTCCGTCCGGGGCGAGTTCGACGGAGGTGGTGGCACGGATCCGGCCCCCTCCGGCCGACTCGACGGCGAGTACGCCGGAAGCGGACGAGCCGTGGGCGGGCTTCACGAACACACGCGGCATCCGGTGCTCTCTCATGAGACCGCGGACGTCGTCCCAGCCGTGGACCGGCGGCGCGCCGGCGCCGGAGGTGGGTGAGGCCGGAACCGGCACGCCCGCCGCGGACAGCACGGCGTGGCAGCGACGCTTGTCGAACAGCACGGCGAGTTCGTCCGGATCGTCCAGCCGGATGCCACCGCGCAGACCCCGCAGCGCCGCCATCAGCGTCGCGTACCAGCGGGCCGAGCCCTCCACCCGGGTGGGGTCCTCGGCGCCGCGCAGGAGCCGGTCGACCTCCGCGTTCTCGCCCGGGGAGTCCAGCCGGACGATCTCGTCCGGCTCGAACTCGCACCTCTCACCGCGCAGTACCTCCGCCCAGGCGACGACACGCGGGGCGGGCAACCCGGCGGCGCGCACGGCCCGGTCGAAGAACGCGAGGCGCCGGTTCTCCGGATTGCCGACCACCGCGAAGCGCACGGCGCCGGGCCGCCGCGCGCCGGGCCCTGCGTGGTGCGGGGTCACTTACTCACCCACGGCCACATAGCGCCACACGGTTCCGTCGCCGTCCGTGTCCTCCTCGGCGTCGCCGCGGTCGAGGTCCAGCTCGACACCGGCCGGTTCCAGCGTCTGGCGGATGCGGTCCAGGACGGGGTCGCTGATGTAGTGGTGGTGCAGGTCGAGCTTCTTCAGGTGGGTGAGGGGCTGGCCGCCGAGGAGGGCTGCCGCTCCTTCGTCGGTCAGGACTCCCATGGAGAGGTCCAGCGTCTCCAGGCGGGCCACCACGGGGGCGGACGCGAGCGCCGCGGCGACGGCGTCCTGCATCTCGCTGTTGCGCAGCGCGAGATGGCGCAGGCGGGGCAGGCGGGCCCCGGACAGGAGGGGTTCGAGGTCCGTGACCTCGCTGTCGCCGCCGTAGTCGGGCGTGCCCAGCCACAGGTCGAGGTGCTCCAGCGCGGGCAGATCGCTGGCTCCGACGCCCCGTACCACCTCGGCGGGCAGTCCGCCCGCCTCCATCGTCAGGCGCCGCAGGCCCGTGTGGTGTACGGCGGGGAAGCTCAGCTCCGATCCGCCGCGCACACCGAACTCCTCCAACTCGGGGAAACCTGCCAGGAGTGGGGTGACGTCGGTCTGCTGGATCCAGGAGATCTCGCTCTCCTCCATGACCATGTCGCCCAGGAAGACCGCGCGCAGGGCGGGGAGACGGTCGCGGGCGCCCAGCAGCGCCTCGACGACGGGTGCCGAGTCGGAGTCGTACGCCTCTCCCCAGGCGCCGACGATCAGAGCGCGCACACGCGATGTGTCGACCGTGTCCAGGAAGCGGGCGAACGCGGCCGTCCACTCCTCCTCGGCGTCGTAGACATCGGCGGCGATGCGCCAGGCGAACCCCTCCGGTTCGGGCAGGACCGGCTTCTCGCCCGGACCGGGAAAGGCATACACGGGCAGTCCGTGGAAGGACTGCAGGTGGTCACCGATGGTCATGCGGCTGCTCCCCGGGCTGGAATCGAATGCGTGCTGATGTCGGCAGTTCTACCAACAGGCACTGACAGCGCGGACCTGGGGGCGGGTTCGGGGGCGTTGTCAGTGGCGGGCCCTACTGTCGATCGCACGGAGGCGGTGCGGCGCGCACCGCGGTGGAGGGGAGCAGTCATGTACCGGCAGGGAGACGTCCTGCTCGTGCCCGTGGCCGAGGAAGCGATCCCGGCGCATGTGGCGGGCGCGCCGCGCGAGCGGAGGGACGGGCGGGGCCGGCTGGTTCTGGCCCTGGGCGAGGTCACGGGTCACGCGCACGCCGTCGTGGGGCCCGGGGATCTGGTGCGCGAGTCCGGGCCGTTCGGGCCGATGCTGCTGCATCTGCCCAAGGGCGGCAGGGTCGTTCACGAGGAGCACGCGGCGATGGCGCTGCCCGCGGGGTGGTACCGCGTGGTCCGGCAGCGGGAGTACGTGCCGGGGTCGGTGCGGATCGTGGCGGACTGAGGGAGAGGGAGCGGACCGTGACCGAGTTGGTGCAGGCCCCGGCGATGACGCGTGCGGGCACGGCGGGGGACGCGGTGGCGCAGTGGCGGTCGTGGGCCGCCTCGACGGCTCCGGCCGACCGGCGGCGGGCGGAGACCGGGATCCGTCGGGCCTACCGGCTGACGGGGCTGGCCGAGCCGGAGCGTGTGGTGTGGGCGAGGTCGCCTTGCGAGGGAGTCGGGCTGGTGCGGGCCCTGCAGGACAAGGGGGCGAGTGTGCGCGAGGTGGTGCGCAGCGCGCCGTGGGCGGCTGAGCGACGACGGCTGCACGAGGAGCTGGGTGCCGCGGGATGGGCCACGCACTGGGCGGACACCGGTGGGCGGCTGTGGGATCTCACGCAGGCGCTCGTCGACCGGATCCGGGAGGGTGTGCTGGACGAGCTCGGCGGGGGCCCGGAGGTGCGGTTGGTCCTGCTGGATGCCGTTCTGGGGCAGCACGACGCGCCGTGGCTCGCGGCGTTCCCCGGCCGGGAGGGTCCACTCGACGGGCTCGCCGAGGTGTGCCGCAGCGCGGGGTGGTGGTGGCCGTTCGAGAGAGTGGCCGTCGTCTGCGAGCGGCCTTCGGCGCTGCACCGGGACGAGGCCGGCCGGCTCGACCGCGGCGACGGACCGGCGCTGGCCTTCCCCGACGGGTTCGCCCTCCACGCGTGGCGCGGCATGCCCGTCCCGGCGTCCTTCGTGGAGGAGTTGCGCACGCTCACGCCGGAGCGGATCCGGTCGGAGGAGAACGCCGAACTGCGGCGGGTGATGCTGGAGTTCTACGGCTACGACCGGTATCTGGCCGATTCGGGCGCCCGCCCGGTCCACCGGGACGAGACCGGCACGCTGTGGCGGATCGACCTCGACGGGGACGAGCCCGTGGTGATGGTCGAGGTGCTCAACTCCACGCCCGAGCCGGATGGTTCGCACCGCACCTACTGGCTGCGTGTACCGCCGGCCACCCGTACGGCACGCCAGGGAGTCGCCTGGACGTTCGGGCTGGACGCGGCTGTCTACGCGCCGCTGCGCGAGACGTGACCCGGAGCGGGGCGACGGGGCGGCCCGGTGTCGCCGCGTCGGGCCCGGCCGTCGGCGGACGCCGTGTCCGTCCTGTCGCTCCCGCTTGGTCACACCTACGGAAGCTCCGTCGCGCTGTCCCCCGTCCGTGCCGCGCCCGTCCGTCGCTCCGGGCCGTCCGCCACCAGGGTTTCCACGCAGCGGCCAGGGGTCAGGGCGCCGGAAGGAGGACCCCGGGATTGAGGACGCCGGCCGGGTCCAGCGCGGTCTTGGCCGCTGTCAGAGCTGCGGCGAAGGGGCCGGGACGCTGGCGGTCGTACCAGGGACGGTGGTCCCGCCCGACCGCGTGGTGGTGGGTGATCGTACCGCCGCACGTGTGGATCGCCTCGGACACCGCGTCCTTGATGTGGTCCCACTGGGCCACCGTGCTGCCCCAGCGGCCCGGCGCGTACACCCCGAAGTACGGTGCCGGGCCGTCGGGGTAGACGTGGGTGAACCGGCAGGTCACCACCCCGGTTCCGGCGACCTCGTGGATGGCCTGCCGGGCTGCCTCGGTGACCGTATGGTGGAGGACCTCGAAGCGGTCCCAGGTGCAGGCCGTCTCGAAGGTCTCGACGATCACCGAGTGCCGGGCCAGCGCGTCACGCTGATAGGGCATCCGCAGGAACGACGAGCGCCAGGTCGCCGCGGGGGTGTCACCGCCAATGGCCTTCTCCGGCACTCCCTCCCCGTCTCCCCCGGACTCCGCGTCGGTGTCGACGGCCGGCTCTCCGCCGTGGTCACGGCACAGTTCCACGGCCCGGTCCAGGTGGGGACGGACGGGATGGTCCGCCGACTCGAAGGCGAGGACGAGCAGCCCGCCGCCGACGCCGACACCGGCGTTGATCAGCGCCTCGGCCGCATCGAGGAGGCGGCAGTTCGCCGGGTTCAGCCCGCTCTGCGCGATCGCCCGGGTCGCTGCCACCGCCGCCGTGTAGTCACCGAACCGCACGGACGCCCTGGCACGCCAACGGGGGCGCTCCTGAAGACGCATCCACGCCTCGGTGATGATGCCCAGCGATCCCTCGCTGCCCAGGAAGAGCCGGTCCGGTGACGGTCCCGCGCCGGAGCCCGGCAGCCGCATCGAGGCGCTCACCCCGGCCCCCGTCACCACGCGCATGGACTCGACGAGATCGTCGATGTGCGTGTACAGCGTCGCGTAGTGGCCACCGGCGCGGGTGGCCAGCCAGCCGCCGAGAGTGGAGAACTCGAAGGACTGCGGGAAGTGGCGTAGCGTCAGCCGGTGCGGTCGCAGCTGGTCCTCCAGGTGCGGGCCCAGTGCGCCGGCCTGGATCCGAGCGGCACGGCTCGTCGGATCGACCTCCAGGACCCGGTTCATACGCCCGAGGTCGACGGTGACCACGGCGGGGTGGCCGTCACACCGCGGCTCGACGCCACCCACCACCGAGCTGCCGCCGCCGTACGGCACCACGGCGACGCCCTCGCGGCTGCACCAGTCGAGGAGATCGATCACGTCCCGCTCCCCGGCGGGCCGGGCGACGAGGTCCGGCACATGGCGCAGGTCCCCGTGCAGGTTGCGCACCACGTCCCGGAACGCCTTGCCGTGGGCGTGAGCGGCCCGGTCCTCCGGTTCCGCCGAACACAGGGCGGCGAGCGAGGCCGGCGGGGTGACGCGGGGCCCGGGCAGGTCCAGCGAGGAGATGTCCGGGGGCTCGTGATCGGTCAACTCCTCCGGCATCAGCGCCTGCACACGCGTCAGCAGGGTCTCGAGTTCGGCACCGCGCACGGCGTCCTCGTCGTTTCCCCATCCCCACCACGACCGTCCCACGATCTCGGCCCCCTCGAATTGACCCATGGGTAAATTACTAATAGGTCACATCGTGGACTACAGTGGCGCCCATGGGCAAGGCCGGAACCAAGGGCGTCTCTCGTGCCGACCGGGAGGGACAGATCGTCGACGTGGCCGTGGAGGAGTTCGGCGAACACGGCTACGCCGGTGTCTCCGTCGCTGCCGTCGCACGACGGGCGGGGATCTCCAAACCTCTGATCTACACCTACTTCGAGTCCAAGGACGGCCTCTACCTCGCCTGCGTGCACCGCGTGGGCGGCCTCCTCGTGGACTCCGTGGCCGCAGCCCGGTCCCGCAGTGGTACCACCGGGCACGCGCTGGACACACTCTCCGCGATCTTCACGTCGGTCGAAGGCTGCCGGTACGCGTGGTCCGTCCTCTACGACCCGGCGCTGCCGCCGGCCGGCGAGCTGCGCCACGCCGTGAACCACTACCGCGGACGGCTCGCCGCCATGGGAGCCGCGGGCGCCACCGGCCTCCTCACCCACGCCGGACACGACGACCCGCTGGATCATCAACTCCTGAACCAGGTCTGGCAGTACGCCGTGACCGCCGTGATGCGCTGGTGGTCCGACCACCCCGAGCAGAGCGCGGCCGAGATGACAGCCCGCTGCAGCCGCCTCCTCACGGCGCTGGGTACGGACTGACCTGACCCGTGGTGAACACCGCACCGTCCGCGGTACGACCGCCGATGTCGGGCTGACCGGCTCGGCCACGTCACCGACACCGAATACGCCGGCCCCCGCACCCGCGACCTCTGACCCGCCCCCACCGCCCCCTTCGGGCACGAGTCCGTCGGCATCGTGGAACAAGTCGGCGACCAGGTCACGGCCGTAGGGCCGGACCAGGGACTATCCGCAAGAGTCCCGGTAATAGTCCTTGCCGGCCACCAGAACCGAGGTGACGTACTTCGGCAGGCCGGCCGCGTCTCGTTCGACCTCCTGCGAGGTCTGCCGGGTGAAGCCCAGTGACACCCCGGGAACGACCGGGTGCTCGGGGTGCGCCGTGTCCACCGTCCAGCCTCGTTCGGCGGCGCGCTGGAAGAGCCTTGCGGCGGGGGTGGTGAACACCTCGTCCCCGTCGAGCAGGACGCGGGTGCTCGATGTGCGGCCCTCCCCCGGCCACCACAGCTCGATCGCGGTGACGCGTGTGCCGCCTTCGGCCAGAACCTGTACGCCGACGTGGTCCAGGGTCCATGACGCCTTCGCCGAGTTTCGGCGCGGGCGCTGCAGTACTCGGGGCTCGCCCCAGTCGGGCACTGCGGCGAGCGCCTCGTCGAGCGTCATGCCCAGGTGGATCGGCGCGACTCCGCGCGGTGGGTCCAGTACCAGATCCATCGCCGGCCCCACGCCCCTTGTCGACGCCCTCATTTCACGATGCCGGAGTTTAGCCTCCAGCGCTTGCCGGGGCAGCGAGCCGTCGCCCGAGGGGCCGCGGTCCGCCGCCCTGGCCATGGACACGCGCGACGTACCTGGGTGGTCGACCGGGCACGATCGGTCCGGGGAAGCGGCCGTCACCGGTCCGCCGATCCGGCAGGCAGCTCTTCCGGGGCGTCAGGGCCCACTGCCCGCCGGGCCGGAGGACGCTACGGGCGGCCATGCCGCTCGACACCGAGGTTGCCCCTTCGGGAGTGACCGTCCGGACGGCCGGCCGATCAGGCGCGGCAGCGCAGCATCTCCAGCGGCGGGTGCGCGAGGAGGTCCGCCCAGAAGTCCTCGCCGAACTCACGGATGCCGGACTCGGACGCCTGCAGCGGAACCCACTCCACCTCACTGAATCCGGTCACCCGCAGACACTTCTCGTATACCTCGCGGCGCGGGACCCCGGAGACGATGCTGATCGGCTGCGGCTCCAGGAGGGCCGTGACCCGCACCCGTGGACCGGTCTCGGTCTCCTCGCCGGTCGGCTCGCAGCGGAACCCGTACTTGTCCAGGGACGCACAGTCGAACCGGTAGTCGGGCTTCTGGGCGAGGACGAAGAACTCTCCGCCCGGCACCAGACTCCCGTGGATGTTGCGGCACATCCGCTCCATCGCCGCGATGTCCTCGGCGTAGTTGAGGCACTGCACTGCCACCGCGATGTCGAAGCGCCGGTCGAGAGGCCGCAGCTCGGCCACGTCACCGACCTCGTAGCGCGCACCCAGCGGGTCGCGCTGCTCCATCTCCCGCGCGGCGGCGATCATCTCGACGGAGATGTCGACACCGAGGACGTCCGTGGCACCGCGCCGCTTCAACTCCCTGCTGTAGAACCCGGTGCCGCACGCCAGGTCGAGAACCGACTTGCCGCTCACGTCCCCGACCATGCCCAGGAAGCTCGGTACCTCCCCGTAACGAATCAGCGGCAGGGACTTGAACCCCTCGAACGCCTCGCCGATCTCGTCGTACTGCTGCACGCCCACGTGCTGCCCCCTCTGTGTTCCGTCCGGTACGTGGCCGCGCCGGCCCTCCGGATTCACTGGCCGGCCGGGGCGCGGTCGTGGGCGAAAGTCTGCTCCGCCCCTCTCCGGCCGCCGTACTGGCGGATGGCACAAAGAAGTTGACCGGGTGGCCTCGTATCACCCAACACGATCATCCGACCGCGGCCGTTGGCAGAAGCACTCCCGGAGGGCCCGGCGGCTTCGACTTCCTGCCGAGGCCCCATCGGAAACGCCTCACATCTTGGCGCCGAAGTCCTGGGTCCACCAGGGACCGCCGGCGCCCTTGTGGACGCCCACGCCGATGTCCTTGAAGGAGCAGTTGAGGATGTTCGCCCGGTGGCCGGGGCTGTTCATCCAGGACTCCATGACCGCTGCGGCGGTCTGCTGGCCCTGGGCGATGTTCTCGCCGTATGTGGACCAGCGGTAGCCGGCGGCGGTGATGCGCTGCCCCGGGTCCGCGCCGTCCGGGTTGGTGTGGTCGAAGAAGTGGCGTGCGGCCATGTCGTCGGAGTGGCCCTGGGCCGCCTTTTGCAGTTGCGGATCCTCGGTGAGCGGACCGCAGCCGGCGGCTGACCGTTCCTTGTTCACCAGCGCGACGACCTGGCCGGTGACGTCGGTCGCATCCGGCTGGGGCTGCGGCGCGTTTGCCGTGGCAGTCGCCTTGCGGGGGGTTTTCGGGGCTGCGGGTGCGCTGCTCCTGGCGGGGCTCGCCGACTTCGAGGTGCTCGCCTTCTTCGGCCTCGTCACGGAAGGGGACGGAGTCGGAGAAAGCGAGGGCGACGGTGATCCGTCCTCGGCGCCGGGCGTGGAGAGGTCCCGGATGGGGACGGCCGTACTTCGTTCGGCGTTCGCGGTGTCGGCGCCGGGGTCGGTACCGAAGTACCACAGGCCGCCGCCCGCCACGCAGGCCGCGACCACGGCGCCACCGACGGCCCGTCGGCGCATGCGCCGACGCCGGCGGGACTGGCTGCGCGGACCGGAACGGCCCCGTATGCCACGCCGCCCGCCGCCGGGGCCCGGTGCCGTGCCGCTCCCCTGGCTGTCGAGCGGTGCGACAGCGCCGGCCGGGGCAAGCCTTCCCGGGCCGGACGAGACCAGGCCAAGCAGTGCGGGTGACGCCGCGATCAGTGCCAGACCGGCCAGCAGCCCCTCCGCGGGCATCAGCCCGCTCCACAACCCGCTGCAGCGCGTGCAGCCGCGCGCGTGCCGGGCTATTCGCTTGCGCCACAGGGCCGAGGGTCTGCCGTCCCAGGAAGCCAGCACGGCCCGGAGTTCCTCGCACAGCGGCCGTGCGTCGAGCGCTCGTACCACCACCCGGGCCGCCTCCAGCTGTGCCTTCATCCGCTGGACCCGGACCGCGGCATGCTGAGGCGTGAGGTCGAGAGCCGCGGCGACCTCGGCCCGAGTGAGCTCGCCGGCGCACTCCAGCCACCACAGGGACAGCAGTTCCTGGTCGTCGGGCTCGAGCCAGCGTGTCGCCCGCGCCGTCTCCAGGCGCTGCCCGCTGAGCTGGAGCCGGACGACGGTCAGGTCGACGAAGTCGGCTCCCGGATCGGCCAGATCCTCGGCCTCCTCGACCCCGCCGGGGGCGGAGAGACGTTTCTGCCGGTGCTCCCGGACCTGGTTCATCGCGATGGCCACCAGCCAGGAGCGGAAACGCTCGGGCGTACGCAGTCCGCCCAGGCCGTCCAGGGCCCGCAGCATGGTCTCCTGCACCACGTCGTCGACGTCGACCGAGCCGTTCAGGGCCCTGCCGACGATGTTGTAGACCAGGGTGAGGTACGCGTTGACCAAGGCGTCCTGTGCCTGCGTGTCGCCCTCTCGGGCAGCCGTGACCAGTGCCGCCGTCTCCATCGCGTCCTGCGTGCTCATACCCATGCTTCCTGTCCTCGAGACCGCACGATTGTGCCCGTTACCTGGGAGACCGTTCGACGCGCCCCGGATAACACTTCTTCGCCGGGCAATCCCGGTCGGTGCGCGGACCACCGCTCGGGGGCGCATGCCACGGCCGCCGGACGGGGCACGTCCACCATGCCGAGCACAGCCTGGCGACCGGCTACCGGCGACCTCGCGACCGCCGATCCGGCCACGAGCCGTCTGCCGGCGGTCCCCGGTTTTCCATAAGGTTCCCTTGAGTCCCCTCAAAGAGCCTTTACGGGTGACACGTTGGATGTGATCACCGTCTCCGGCCGGCCGGGAACCAAATTTCGCCACAACCCGTCCGTGGCGCATCAATGCCCTTTTAACCGATGGCCAGTTGGCGCAAGCCCGTCCCGAATGGTGAGATAAACTCGCCTCCGGACGCCCGCTCGTCACGAGCGTCCGCTCACGCACACCTTCAGCGAACGAAGTCCACGTCAGCGGACCCATCCGTCGCCCTCTGCCGGCTTTTCTCGTGCCGGCGGCCCACGCCTTCGAGCAGGAATTGATGCCCGTTCAACCAATTGCGGAACTCATACGTTTCGCCCGGCACAACTCGCCTTTCTAC
Organism: Streptomyces sp. NPDC048191; assembly: GCF_040652655.1. Lineage (NCBI taxonomy): Bacteria > Bacillati > Actinomycetota > Actinomycetes > Kitasatosporales > Streptomycetaceae > Streptomyces > Streptomyces sp. NPDC048191. The sequence continues at coordinate 210,476 of NZ_JBEZMO010000011.1, read as the reverse complement.
CGCGATCTCTACGCCCACCTTCCCGATCACGTGACTTGCCTCACGGATCTCCCGGTGGTGCCCCAGGCCGAATTCTGGCGAGCCAACACGCCCCGCGACAACCGGCTCCTCACCGCCCCCTTGAACGAGGCGGTCGTATTCCGCAGCGGCGGAACCACGGGCTCGCCGAAGTTCTCCTACTACACCCGCACCGAATGGCGTGAATTCACCGCCGCGTTCGGCGCCGGGCTCGTCTCCGCCGGCCTGCGGCCCGGTCACCGGGTGGCGGATCTCTTCTACGCGGGCGACCTGTACGCGAGCTTCAGCTTCGTGCTCGACGCCTTGCACCGCTCCCCCGTGTCCAACGTCCGTCTGCCCATCGGTGGCGCGACGCCCTGGCAATCCACCGTGGCGACCTTGGCGGAATTCCGGGTCGAGGTCGTCGCCGGCACCCCGACCACGCTCTGCTCCCTCGCCGAGCGTCTGGCCGGCGCGCACCGGACCCTGCCGGACGTGGAACTGCTCCTCTTCGGCGGGGAGTGCCTCTTCGGAGACCAACTCCCCCTGCTGCGGGCCGCGTTCCCGAACGCCGAGCCACGCTCCCTGGGGTACGCGAGCGTCGACGCGGGACTCCTCGGCGAGGCCGTGCCCGGCGGCGATCCGCGCGTGCACCGTGTCTTCACGCCGCACACGGTGGTCGAGATCCTCTGTGACGAGAGCGCCGAACCCGTGGACGGCAACGGCGTGACGGGGCGGCTGGTCGTCACCGATCTCCGCAGACGGCTCATGCCGGTGGTGCGCTATCCGGCCGGTGACAGGGCCGAGTGGGTGGACCGGGACGCGGGTGTCTTCCGTATCCTCGGGCGTGCCGAGGAAGGCGTGCGGGTCGGCCCCGTCTCCCTCTACACCGAGGACGTCCACGGCGTCGTCACGGCCGCTGACACCGGCGGCGAGGTGACCGGTGTGCAGCTCGTGGTGCGGCGCCGGGACGGCCGGGACGGCCTGGTGCTGCGGCTCGCGGTCGCCGATCCCGGCAGGGTGCCGCCCGCGTTGGGTGATTCCGTGGTGGCCGCGGTTCTCGCCGAACGGCCCTTCTACGCGAGCGCCACCGCCGCCGGGCACGTGAACCCGATCGACGTCGAATGGGTGCGGCACCGGGACCTCGCGGTCAACTCCCGCTCGGGCAAACTGGTCCGGGTCGTCGACGAACGGCCGCACAGGTGAGCGCGGCACCCGCGGGCGCCCGGCGACTGCCGCTCGTCCTGCGCAATCCGTCCTTCGGCAGGGTCTGGGCCGGTCAGCTCCTCGCCCAGGCGGCGAGCCGCATGTTCCAGGTCGGTGCCGTCTGGTGGCTCGTCGGGTTCGCGGGCGGCGAGCACCGCGGGCTCGACTCCGGCCTGTTCCTCATGGTGAGCACCGTGCCCGCGGTGGCCCTCGCCCCGGTGATCGCCCGTATCGTCGCGCGGTACGCACACCGTACGGTGCTGGCCGGCGCGGCGACCGTGGCGGGCGCGGTAGCCGTGACGGCCGCCGCCCTGGCCGGCGCGGGGGCCCTGCCCATGGCCGCCGCCTACCCGGTGGGGCTGGTGCTGGCCGGCTGTCAGGCGGTCTTCGATCCCTGTCTGACCACCTCGGTGCCGGAGCTCGTCGACGACGCCGACATCGAGTCGGCCACCGGCTTCGAACTGTCCACCCAGTCCGTCGCCGGACTGTGCGGAGGACTGCTCGGCCCCCTCGTGGTCGATGCGGGCGCACTGGCCGGTGTCACCGCCGTCTGCGGCGGCGCGTACCTGCTCGCTGCCCTGCTGGTCGGTTCCACGCGCCTTCCGCACCGTGGGGCCGGGACCGGTCCGGCCCCGGAGCGGCGCTCGCTGCGGCGGGTGCTGGCCGGTCTGCCGTTCATCCGCCGTGTGCTGGTCTGCTTCGCCGCCGCCAACGTCTTCACCACCGCCGTCTACGTCGTGATGCCGCTGTACAGCCGGGAGGCGCTGCACGCGACCGGCTCGACCGTCGCCTCACTGGAGACGGCCCTCGGTGCGGGCACCCTGCTGGGTTCGTTCACGGGCGGGCGGCTGCCCGGCCGTCCCGTCGCCGTCGGCAGCGCGTGCCTGACCGTGATGGCCGCGGCCCTCGCTCTGCCGGGACTGGTCACCGGGCATGCGGCGGCCCTCGCGTCGATGGCCGTGGCCGGCTGGTGCGTGGGGGTGATCGGCGTACGGTTCGTCGCGCTGTTCCAGCGGCTGGTGCCCGCTGCCGACAAGCCGGGCTTCTTCGCGGTCATGCAGGCGGTGCTGGGCGCCACGTTCCCCGTGTCCTCGCTCGTGTTCGGCGCGCTGGGCGACCACCTGGCGGCCGGAACGCTGTGTCTGGCGCAGGGCGCGGGGCTCGTGCCGGTCGCGCTGGCGCTGTGGTGGCTCGGCAGCCGCGCGCACCGCGACGGGCGGCGCGCGTCGGACGCACCGGCCCCGGTACCGGCCGGAGAGGCGTCGTGACCGTGGTCCTCTCCCCCGCATCCGTCCAGGACATCGCCGAGCTGCGGCAGCTGTACTTCGAGGTGTACGGGCACGGGTACCCGGTGCCGCTCGGCAGTGACCCGGTGGTCATGCGCCGGCTGATCACCGACGGCACCGCGCACTGGCTCACCGCCCGCTCCCCCGCGGGCGACGTGGTCGGCTCCGCGGTCGTGCTGACCGAACCGGGGGGCCGCATCGGCAAACTGGTCGGACTCGCGGTGCACCCCGGCCATCGTGGCGGCGGTCTGGCCTCCCGGCTGACCGGTGCGGTCTGCGACGCGGCCTTCGCCACACGCCTGCTGGACTCGGTGTACGCCACCGTCCGGCTGGTCACCGAAGGTCCGCAGCACGTCGTCGTGCGCAACGGATTCCGGCCGCTCGGTCTGCTGCCCAACGCCGTCGAGGTCGAGGGCTGCGAGACTCTCGCGCTGTTCGCCCGCTACGCCGACGGCGTGCTGGAGCGCCGCGAACCCGTGGCGAGGGTGCCCGACCGGCTGGCGGCGCTGCTGTCCGCCGCGTCCCGTGGCGTCGGCATCGACTACGCCCGGACGCGACCCGCCCCCTGCCGCGGTGCGGTGCCCGCCGCCGGCGCGGAACCGCTGGAGCTGGTCGTGGCCCCGGCCTTCGTGCGGCGCCGCTTCCTGGAGCTGTTCCCCGCGCCCGACGACCGCTTCTTCCCGCTGCACACGCCCAACGCGGTCCTGGTGGCCTGCGACGGCCGCTTCGAGGCGTACGCCGATCTCGACCCGGTAGCGGGCAGTTGTGCGCTGGTCGCGGTCCATCCCCGCCCGTCCGCGGTGGCGGGAGCCCTGGAGGCGTTGATCGCGTCGGTCGCGCGCGCGGGCGCGGACTATGTCGAGGCACTGGTGCCGCTGGCCGACACCGAGGCGCTGGAGGTGTTCCTCGCCTCGGGATTCGTCCCGAGCGCGGTCTACCCCGCGATGCGCCGCGTCCACGACCGGCTCCACGACTATGTCGTGCTCTCGCGCACGAGCCGCCAGATCGACTTCCGTACGACCGCGGTCAGCCCGCTGCTCCAGCCGTACCTCGGTGCCTATCTGAGTGCCTGGACCACCACCTACCTGCCCCTTCACGAGGTGTCCCGATGAAACCCCATCTCGCTCCCGTCGAGGTTCCCGACCCGGCGGCGCTCGGCCAGGTGCAGCGCCTGTGCGACCTGGCGGAGCCGTACGCCGACGGCCCCGACGCCGACGCGCTGTTCGCCGCCGCCATGGCGGAGACCAACGCCTGGCACGCCCGCCGTTCCCCCTTCTTCGCCGCCCTGCTCGAGGACCCGGCCGAAGTACCCGCTCCCACCGTCGGCGAGGGCGTGCGCACCCCGCTGGTGCCCGCGGCCTTCTTCAAGCGTCATGAAGTGCTCTCGGTCCCGCGCGACGAGGTGTTCCTGCATCTGACCTCCTCGGGCACCACGGGCCAGAAGTCACAGATGTTCTTCGACGAGTGGACCATCCGTTCGGCGCAGCGCATGGTGGCCCGGATCTTCGACCACTACGGCTGGATCACCCCCGGGCAGCCGGTGAACTACCTGCTGTACAGCTACGAGCCCGCTCCCGCGCTGAAACTGGGCACCTCGTTCACCGACAACTACCTGTGCGACTTCGCCCCGGCCCGGCACACCACGCACGCCCTGCGGCACACCGGCACCGGCCACGAGTTCGACGTGCACGGCTGCATCGCGGCGCTCCGGCGTTACGCCGAGGACGACGTGCCGGTGCGCATCCTGGGCTTCCCCGCGTTCCTGTACTTCACCCTGGAGCGGATGCGGTCGATGGGCCTGCCACCGCTGCGGCTGCCCGAGGGATCGCTGGTGGTGCTCGGCGGCGGCTGGAAGGGGCACGCCGACCGGCAGATCGGCAAGGCCGCCTTCTACGCCGAGGTCGGCGACCGCCTCGGGATCCCCGCGGAGCGCGTCCGCGACACGTTCGGCTCCGTCGAGCACTGCGTGCCGTACGTCGAGTGCGGCCATCACCGGCTGCACGTGCCGGTGTGGTCGCGAGCGGCCGTCCGTGACACCGGGACGCTGCGCCCGCTGCCGTACGGCGATCGTGGCTTTCTGCACCTGGTCAGCCCCTACATCACCTCGGTGCCCGCGCAGAGCGTGCTGATGGGCGACCTCGCGTCGCTGCACCCGGGCGAGGAGTGTCCCTGCCCGCTGTCCACCGACTGGTTCACCGTGCACGGCCGTGCCGGGGTGAGCCGCAACCGCAGCTGCGCGGTCGCCGCCGCCGAACTGATGAAGGGAATGTCGTGATCACCTCCGTACTCCACCTCTGGCAGGGCGAGTTCGTCGACGACGCCGAGGCAGGCCGACGGCTCGCCGGTCTGGCCGAGCTCGCGGGCCAGGCCCTGACGCGCCCACTGCCCACCGACGTGGTGCTCGGCGCCTGTGCCGCGGTCAGCCGTGACCTGGCCGATCCCGCCTCCGCCCTGTACGGACGGCTGGCCGCGCAGCTGCCCGCGGAGGAGGCCGCGCCGGTGCTGGCCGAGCTGGCGACCGCGCTCACCCGGGAGGCGCTGGAGCGCAAGCTGCGGCGCGAGCTGGGCGGCCTGCGCCCGGAACGCCTGACCCGGCCGGACGCCCGCGAGACGGTGTACGAGGCCTGGGCGCCCGTCGGTCTACTGGTGCACATCGCGCCGGGCAACGCCACGGCCGTGGCTGCGCTGAGTGTCGTGGAGGGACTGCTGGCCGGCAACCTGAACGTGCTGAAGACCAGCAGCTCCGACTCGTCCCTCCCCCTCGACGTGCTGGCCGCGCTCGGTGCGGCCGACCCGTCCGGGCTGATCGCCGAGCGGATCGTCGCCCTGCGTTTCTCCTCCGCGCGTGACGACTGGCTCCGGGCGGTCTGCGGTCCGGCCGACGCGATCGCGGTGTGGGGCGGTGAGGACGCGGTGCGCGCGGCGGGTGAACTGGCCCAGCCGGGTTGCCGGGTGGTCGAATGGGGCCACCGGATCTCCTTCGCCTACCTGACCCGGCAGGCCGCGTCCGAGGACGGCTTGCTCGACGCGCTCGCCGAAGACGTCTGCCGCCTGGAGCAGCAGGCGTGCTCCAGCCCGCAGGTGGTGTATCTCGACACCGACGACCGCGAGGAACTCTTCGCGTTCGCCGGCCGGTTCGCCGCACGCCTGGCGAAGGTCTCCGACGGGCGTCGGGCGCCGTCGCCGGGTCCCGCGGAGCAGGCGGAGATCAGCACCGTGCAGCAGCTCGCACGGCTCGAACAACACCTTGGCCTCACCCGTGTGTTCGCCGCCGAGGACGGTTCTTGGCGGGTGCTGGCCGACACGCGCCTCGCACTGGACGCCTCGCCGCTGCACCGCAGCGTCCGGGTCAAGCCGCTCCCGCGGCACGCGATCACCGCGACCCTGCGGCCCATGCGGCGTTACCTGCAGACCGCCGCGATCGGCGGCGACCGTGCGGACGTGGCCGCGCTGTCCCGCGCGATGTTCGTCGCGGGCGTCACCCGCGTCACACCGGTCGGCTCCATGCTGGAGAGCTACGAGGGCGAACCGCACGACGGCGTCTACGCGTTGCAGCGCTACAGCCGCAGGGTGAGCGTGCGCGCCGCGGACGCGGACTTCCGCACGGTACCTTGTCTGGACGACCTGGTGGCGGCGCCGGTGCTGCCTCCTGCTCCGGACGCGCCGCTCCTCGGCAAGGAGGGCGTGCAATGTGCGCTCGCCACCCTGGATCCGCGCCACGCACACCTGTATTTCCGCAGCGGAGGCTCCACGGGCGCTCCCGCGCTGTCGGTGTTCACCTGCGACGACTACGACAACCAGATGCGCGCCGCGGCGGACGGGCTGCTCGCGGCCGGCTTCGACCCGGCACGGGACCGGGCGGCCAACCTCTTCTACAGCGGCGGCATGTACGGAAGCTTCATCAGCTTCTTCTCCATCCTGGAGCGACTGAACGCCACCCAGCTCCCGATCGCCGCGGGCCCCGACCACGCCGCGGTCGCCGAGGCGCTGGTCGCCCACCGCGCCGACACCCTCTTCGGGATGCCGTCCTACCTGTGGCAGCTGCTCCATGCCGAGGCGGACCGGTTGCGTGCCTACGGCGGCATCCGGAAGGTGTTCTACGGCGGCGAGCACTTCACCGCCGAACAACGCAGGGTGCTCGCCCAGGACTTCGGGGTGCAGGTGATCCGTTCCGCGGCCTACGGCAGCACCGACCTCGGCCCTCTGGGCTACCAGTGCGCGTCCTCCGCCGGCTCGGTCCACCATGTGCTCACCGACCTGCACACGCTGGAGATCCTGGACCCGTGCGAGGACCGGCCGGTGGCTCCGGGTGAACCGGGACGGCTGGTGTTCACCTCCCGGGCCAGGGCCGGGCAGCGCCTGGAGCGCTACGAGATCGGTGATCTGGGACGTGCGGTGGAGGGCGGCTGTGCGTGCGGAAGCGCCGTGCCCCGCCTGGAACTGCTCGGGCGCTACGGCGACGTGGTGCGCGTGGGCACGTACTTCGTCAACTACCGCCGGGTCGTACGGGCGTTGGAGGAGCGGCTCGCGTACCACGGTGAGGTGCAGCTCTCGGTGGCCCCCGGCACCGGCCGGGAGGAGCTGACGGTCCGGCTGGACGAGCAGTACGCCCCCGGCCCCGATGTCACACGCACCGTGGTCACGGGCGAGGTCGCGGAGCTTGCCGCTGCGCTGGAGGAGGGTTTGCTGTCCCTGGCCGTGCAGAACGTCCCGAGGGAGGCCTTCGAGCGCACCCCGGCCAGTGGCAAGCTCCGCACGGTCGTCGACCTGCGCTGAGACCGGCGGGGTCAGTCGCCGGGACGGAACCGGAGCGCCGACCAGGTGTCGTCGATGGCGATCTGCCGCACGGGGCGTACTCCCTGCTCGGACAGCGCGGCGGCCAGGGTGTCGCGGTTCAGGTCCGTGCCGAGCTTCCCGCCCTTCGGGTAGGCCACCCAGGCGAGGGCATCACGCCGCGCGGCGGCGAGCGCCGCCTGCGCCTCCGCCCCGAGGAGGTCGGCGGAGGCGGTCACGAAGGCGAGTACCGCATCGGCCGAGGCCGCGTCGGCTCCGGCCTCGATCTCCAGGTGGACGTCGTTGGGCTTGCCCAGGACCGCGACACTCTGACCGGGCTTGATCTGCAGCTTGCTGATGACGGACACCCCCTGATCCTGCCATCCGGGAGTGCGGCTCCGCGCGCGAGGGAGCCCGATCCCTGTTCCGCCGCGCGCCGGCCCCCTCGACCCGGTGGAGGGCGTCCGCGGCCGCTGCCCGGGCCGCAGGTCCGGCCGTGGGGTCCAAGATGTCCGGTCCGCGCCCGGCCGCCAAGATGGAGGGGTGGCAGGAGAAGACGGCAGCCGGGTCCCGCGAGCGCCGACGGGGCCGGCGCTCTGCGCGGAACGTGTGTTCTTGCCGGGCAGTCCCCTCAGCCGGTTCCCGGCCGGGACCCGGGACCGGGTGCGGCCGTCGTGACCGGGGCTCCCGTACCCGCCGCCGAGCCGGCCGTGCGGCCCGGCCGGCGTTCCCCGGCGCCGCTGCTCGCGGTGTGCGCGGGCTACTTCATGGTGATCCTGGACGTGACGATCATCAACGTCGCCGTGCCCGTGGTGGGCCGGGATCTGTCGGCCTCGCTCACCGGCATCCAGTGGATCACCGACGGGTACACCCTGGTCCTCGCCGGATTCCTGATGACCGGCGGCGCGCTCGGCGACCGGCTCGGCAACCGGCTGGTCTTCTGCTGCGGCGTGGGGGTGTTCACGCTCGCGTCGGCCGCGTGCGCGTTCGCCCCCAGCGCCTCCGCCCTGGTGGCGGCCCGGCTGGTGGAGGGGCTCGGCGCGGCGCTGATCGTGCCGGGTTCGCTCGCTCTGCTCCAGCAGTCCTTTCCGGCGCCTGCGGCCCGCTCCTGGGCCTTCGGCCTGTGGGGTTCGATGGCGGGCATCGCCGCCTCCGCGGGACCGCTGCTCGGCGGGCTGCTCGTCACCACGGTGGGCTGGCGGTGGATCTTCCTCATCAACCTGCCGGTCGGGGCCACGTGTCTGCTGCTCACACTGCGGCACGTTGACCGCTCCCCGCGGCGCGCCACCCGTGCCCTGGACTGGCCGGCGCAGTGCGCGGTGATCGCGGCGGTGGCCCTGCTCACCGCCGCGCTCAACGAGGCGGGCCGCCGCGGCTGGTCGGACCCCGCCGTCGTCGCCGGACTGGCACTGGCGGTTGTGGCCGGGGCCGCGTTCGTCGTACGCGAGCGGTGGGCACGCGCACCCGCCCTGCCCCTCACTGTGCTGCGCTCCCGCACGATGAGCGGCGGAGCCGCCGTCGGCCTGCTGTTCAACTTCGGCTTCTACGGCATGGTGTTCACCGCCAGCCTGTACTTCCAGCACCAACGGGGGTTCAGTGCGCTGGCGGCCGGCGCGGCGCTGTTCCCGGCGGTGGCGATGACCACGTTCGCCTCCGTCCTGTCCGGGCGGCTGTCCCGCCGTACCGGGGACCGGCCGCTGGTCGTCTCCGGGATGCTGCTGGCGGCGCTGGGGCTGGCCGGATGGGCGGCGGCCGGGGCCGATGCCGCCTACCCGGAGCTGGTGGCCCCGATGATGGCCGCCGGCTTCGGCACCTCCTTCGCCCTCACCGGCTCGACAGCCACCGTGATGGCCGCCGCGCCCCCGGAGTACTCTGGGGCGGCCTCCGCCCTGTTCAACACCACCCGTCAGATCGGCAGCGCGACGGGCGTGGCCCTGGGCGGCAGCCTGCTGGCCACGGGCAGCGACTACGGCACCGGGCTGCGCACGGCCATGGCCGTGGGCGCCCTCGCCTACCTGACCGCCGCGGGCCTCGCCCTGAGGTGCGTGCCCGCGAAGGGGGGCGCCTAGGGTGTCGCGCCTTCCGACACGGGTGCCGGGTGCCGACTCGGCGGAAGCGGGCGGAGCTTCGCACCGGCCCAATCAGCCGAGGCGGCCGACCGGCCGACGCGACGGGCCGTCATGGAATTGCCGTGGCCGACTGAGACAAGTGCTGCGTATCGCGAGCAGCCGAGGCCGGCGTATCCCCGCATGAGAACCCTGATCCGGCCCGGTGGAAGGTCGCTCACCCGCTCGGATGCGCTCGACGAGCACATGATCACGTGGGTGTGCATGGTGAGTGCATGAACACTACACCTCAGCCGAAGAAGACCGTTTCCCGGATTCCGCGAGCGCTCGCGGTGACTGCCGCCCTGGGCATCGCCTGTGCGGCGGGGGTGGCGACTGCCACGTCCGCCGTGGCCGCGACGCCCGCCACGCACGTTGCCACGAAGGCCGCGCCAGCCTACGGCCACGGCGGCCACGGCGGCGGAGACGGGGAGCACTTCCAGTGCGGCAACGGCATCCTCGACCTCCTCAACTTCTGCAACTGACGGACAGTCGACGGTAACTCCTGCCCGCCAACCGCATAACCGCACAGCCAAGAAGTCCACCCATCCACCCCCAGGGCGGTCAGGAGGAGCATGCCTCCCCCTGACCGCCCTGCCGACGACTACCGGAGGCCGACGGCCCCCGATCCGGCCCTCTCCCGGCCGTCGAAGGAAACTCAAGCGGGTTCGGGTTGAGGCTCCGGCTGCCGTACTGCCGCGGTCTTCGGTTCCCACCGCTGGGTGGTCCGTACATAACCGTGGACCACTGAGGCCATCGCCAGAATGAGCAGTGGTCCGAAAATCCACGGATGCGCGGCCATCTGCGTCGGCAGACACCGATAGGAGACCAGGAGCACCGCGAAGACCGTCACGCCGTGCGCGACCAGTTGGATTCCGCTCCGGTCCCAGCCCCGTTCGAGCGAGCGCAGTGCCGCCTCGATCGTGAGCGCGAACACCACGCCGGCGATGAGGTCCACGCCGTAGTGGTAGCCGAAGCCGAGCGTCGCACCGAGCGTGGCGATGAGCCAGAACGCCCCTGCGAACCGCAGAATCCGTGGCCCCTTGCGGGAATGGACGAAAATGGCGGTGGCCCACGCCGTGTGCAGGCTGGGCATGCAGTTGCGTGGGGTGAGCTCGTCGAACGGCATCTGGTGCGGGACATTGGCCGGCGGGGTGTCCGGCCACAGGTTGGCCACCGCCCAGTGCCCGCCGTCGGCGCCGTAGGCGAAGACCGGTCCGACGACCGGGAAGATCATGTAGACGGCGGGCCCGAGAAGGCCGATGACCAGAAAGGTGCGCACCAGATGATGGCGCGGGAACCGGCGCTCGACCGCCACGTTGCGCAGCTGGTACATCGCGACGACGACCGCGGCCACCGCGAGCTGGATGTAGACGTAGTCGAGAACATGGGCGCCGATCGGGCCGCCGGCCCTGACGATCCGGCCCGCCACCCAGGACGGGTTGCCCAGCGCGTGGTCGGCGGTCGCCACGTACTGGTCCAGGACCGCGGGGCGGGTCTTCGAGGTGATGAGCAGCCAGGTATCGCCTGCCTTGCGGCCGGCCACCAGCAACAGGCCCAGGCCGACGCCCTTCAGCAGCAGGACGCGTTCCGCGCCTTTGCGGCGTGTGACCGCGATGAAGGCACAGCCCAGAATCACCCACAGGGCGCCGTTGCCGAAGGGGTGTCCGTCGGTCACCTCGACACCGGCCGCCCACCGCACGACCAGGAAGGCGACGTCGATACCGATCGCGGCACAGGCCGCCATCAGCCGCTGCCGCCAGGTGAGTACCACCATCATCAGCGCCATGCTGGCGTACAGGAGGAAACCCGACTTGGGGGGCAGTACCACCTCGCGCAGCTGATTGGTGACCGGCCCCGGCAGGCCGTAGTGACGCGCGGCGATCTCCAGCGCGACAAGGAACCCCAGGGCCACCACGCCCGCGGTGGCCCACAGCATCGTTCGCGGTTCACGCCATGCGGCGCATTCAGTTCTGCAGCTTCTTCGCGACAACACCCGCGACGCTTTAGGTATCAATTGTTCGGCCGATTTAGTCAGTTGATGGTGAACGTCACTGTCCGTGCCAGATGTCGCAGTTCTCCCGGTGACGGACGAGTGAGGAGGGCTCCTCATGAGTTCGATCATGTTACCGGAGCGGTGCGGGTGGATTTCGCTCGTCACGAGCAGCAGTACTTCGAGGTCGCTCAGGGTACCGACTGTGACGCTTTATGTAACGAAACAGATCAGGTGGTCATCCCGGCAGCCTTCGGGGCACCGGGATCCACCTTCAGGGCACCGGGATCCGCTGGAATTGCCCCGGGGATTTCTGCACGGTGCCGGGGGCGTATCGACTTCGGGTTCGGGGCACCCGGACGGCAGGAGCGATTCAACAGGAGGCCCATCATGATCGCCCTCGGTGTCATCCTGCTCATCATCGGTTTCGTTACAGGAATATCCATCCTGTGGACCATCGGGATCATCCTCTTGATCGTCGGCGCCGTCCTGTGGATCCTGGGCTCGATGGGGCACGCGGTCGCCGGCCGACGGCACTACTGGTAAGCGTCAAGGCCACTGCCCGGCTGCCGGGGCCGAACCTCCCGGCTCGCGCCCGGGGGCACATCGACGCAGAGGTGGCCAGCAGCTCCCCTGCCGGCCCCCGGACGCCCGTCGGCCCCGGCACGCCACCACGGACGAGGACGCGATCCGCGCACCGCAGCCCGAGGGTGCACGCACCCTCGGGCCGGCCGTGTGGTCGCGGCGGCCTGCGCGCGCTCAAGCCCGAGTTGAGGCACCCGGTGAGGTCACCGCAGCTGAATGAGGTACGCCAACGACAACAGTTCGTGTCAAATGATCAGATAGACCCTTCATGTTCATACGCTTCCGGTAATCCCCTTTCCCACCACCGGGAGACAGAGCATGCGCAAGACGGTACGAATCTGGGGTGCCGGAGCGGTAGCCGCAGTAGTGGTTGCCGGATTCGTCGGCACGGCGGTTGCCGCGGCCTCACCCCCCTCCCCCCAGCCCAAGCCGGCGGCCACGGCTTCGGTGTCGCCCTCAGCGGACGCTTCTGCGACGCACGTGCGCACCTGGGAGGAGTTCCGCCTGCGCGGCGTCGCCGACGTGCCCTCCGGCGGCCGGGTCACCCTCCAGCAGCAGGTGGGCGAGCGAGGCTGGGCCAATCTGCCGGCGTCGGTGAAGACGGACGCGGGCTCGGCGTACACCATGCGCGTCGTGCTGGGTGTGAAGGGCCACAACAGGCTGCGTCTCGTCGACAGCGACATGCGGGTCGTGTCCCCGGTGATCGACGTCTGGGTGCACTGACCGCCCCGCCGTCCGGCACGACACGGGTGCCTCCCGCGCTTCGGCCCGGGAGGCACCCGTATGCCGTGGTGCAGGTGGCCGCCGCATCCGGACGGGGGAACGCGAACGAGGACGTCGCGCGGGCGAGGGCTGTCCGGTCCGCCGGGGCGGACGGCTCACCTCTCCCGGTCCGGCGCCGCAGGAAGTGGTGCGGGCGGGGCACGGGCACCGGCGCGAAGGGCTCGGCAGGCGACAGAGAGCCTGGGACGAGTACTCCGTCGTGCAGGTGGCCGATTACCCCCCGCTTCCTCCGGCCGGGCACCACGTGACCACGACCAGGGCTCCGGGTCGTCGCCCAGAGGAAAGGAGAGCGCCCCCGGCGTGCGGTCCCCGCCTTGCTCACCCGTTCGGGGGGTGAGGAAACGCCGGGAAGGGTACCGGCAGCCATGGCATCGGGACACGCACGACTGGGGGCGCTCAGGCTGAAATCAGCGGGCGGACCGGCCCGTGAACGAAAGGACGGCCGCCCGGGCACCAGGTGAGCAGCGCCTGGTGCCTTCTCCGGCAGGGTGCACATGGCACCTGTGTCGTCAGACAATGGTCGGGGCTCGGAGCCCCGGCCCGATTCCGGCAGGCCGGGGCTCCTCAGCCGGCTAGTCCTCCCAGTGACGGATCACTCGGAAGCTGGCCACCACTCCGTCCTTGACGTGGATGCCCTCCGGCGGGCACACGCGCAGACCGTTGCTGGAGCTGAAGGGTCCGACGGTGGCGACCGGAGCGCCGTTGTCGCAGACCGCCCCGCGGAACACCTCGACGGCCTTGTGACTGTCGTTGCGGATGTTCAGGGTCCTGGCGCCCAGACCGCTGACCACGGTGATGCAGTCGCCCGGGCGGGAGGAGTACGACCGCTCGTTGACGAAGATCCGGCCCTCGAAGTGCGGACGCGGACCACCACCCTCGTTGCCCTTGCTCCAGCCCTCGTTGCCCTTGCCCGCACCGGCGGCGCCGCCGTCGAGGGGGGCGGCAGCGCCCGGGGCGGCCGCGGCGGCCGGGGCCGCCTGGGGCACCGGGGCGGAGGCCGCGGAGGCGTAGGTGATACCGGTCGCGGCCAGAGCCGCGGCACCCGCGACGGCGGCGGTGACTACGGTGGATCGGGGGACCTTCATGGTGCTTCTCCTGTCTGCTCTGTCACAGAGACGCCGGCCCTTCAGCCAGCTGTGATCAACATACCCATAGCAGTCATACCGGTCATATCGAATGACCGGAGTCCGGAGCCGTTCGGGGTATTCGCGGCCCCACGCCCCACCCGCACGGGACGCCGACGACACATCAAGTAACCCGATAAAAAAGCAGATTGACGTACTATTCGGCCTTTTGGGTGATCTTCTGACATCGACTCACCTCAGGCGGCTCGGCGTGTCGCTGCGGGATGCGAGGTGGGTCGTGTTAGAGGGCGGCCGCGCCGTGGAGAGGAGCGCCGCCCGCCGAAGCGGATCGAGCCGCCTCGAGCCGTGCGCCCCCCGGGAAGCGGACTCGGTTACCGGCGCGGAAGCAGCGGACGAACAGCAGTCGCCCGTCCGGGAGTTGAGGCCGAAGCGCGGCGGCAAGCGGGGCGCCGGCAGGTGGCCCGGAGGCCGCACACAGGACATTTCGCGAGGCTTTCGTCGCGCGTACGCGCACCGGCCTCCGCGTCTTCGTGTCACAGGTCTTCACCGTGAACAGGTGGTCCCGAACTCCGTTGGACCGGGCAGCGGTACGGTGTGCCCCTGACCACAGCCGGGCCGCTGGTCCGTGATCAACCAGGGGAGTTTCATGCACCACCGCAGACCGCGCGACCGCCGCAGACTCATAGCGCGAGCGGTCGGTACCGCAGGTGTGCTCGCCGTCGCCCTCAGTGCCGGGGTGACACCGTCGATGGCCGCCGGAAAGGCGTCCGCCAAGCCGACGGCCAGCGGGTCGTCGCCCGACGAGGACCCCACGAACTGGGCGCCCGAGAACGACAGCGCGGCCCTGCCCAAGGCCGCCCACCCCGCCCCCACGCTCAGCCGTGGCCGCTCCTCCGCCGTCCAGCTCAAGCTTCCCGCGCCGAGCGGGCCCTACCAGGTCGGCACCTTCAGCCAGCACCTCGTCGACAAGTCCCGCACGGACCCGTACGTGCCCGGCAACCGCGCGCGCGAGTTGATGGTGACGTACTGGTATCCGGCCGCCTCGACCTCCGGATACCCCCTGGCGCCGTGGATGCCGTCGGGGTCGGGTGCCCACTTCCTCCGCTCGCGCGGGCTCTCGCCGCAGCAGGTCTCGCTGCCGACGACGTCCAGCCACGTCCTCGCCCCGGTCACCACCAAGCTGGGCAAGCTGCCCGTGCTCCTGTACTCGACCGGGCTGCACTCGGACCGCGCGATGGGCACCGCCCTGGCCGAGGACCTCGCCAGCCGCGGCTACATCGTCATCGCCGTCGACCACACCCACGACGCCAACGAGGTGCAGTTCCCGAACGGGCGGATCGAGGTCAACACCATGCCCTCCGGCGCGCACTCCTCCGACACGCTCGACGTGCGCGCCGCCGACATCCGCTTCGTCATCAACCAGCTCGGCACCATCGCCAAGGGCGGCAACCCGGACGCCGACCGCGCCAAGCTCCCCTCCGGTCTGACGAAGACCGTGGACACGTCCCACATCGGGATGTTCGGCTGGTCCCTGGGCGGCGCGGCGGTCGACACCGCCATGCAGCTCGACCACCGCATCGCCGCGGGCGCCAACCTGGACGGCCAGTTCTTCGGTTCGGCGCCGGGCAAGGACCTGAGCCGCCCGTTCATGCTGTTCAGCTCCGGCACGCACAACCGGAACAACGACTCGTCGTGGCGCAAGCTCTGGCCCCACCTGAAGGGGTATCGGGTCGACATCCAGCTGCACACCTCCAGGCACCTGTCGTTCAGCGACAACGAGTGGCTGGTGCCGCAGGTCGCGCCCCTGCTCGGGATGTCCCAGGCCCAGGTGCAGCAGCAGTACGGCACGATCGACCCCAACCGGGCGATCAAGATCCAGCGTGTCTACCTCGCCGCCTTCTTCGACCAGGAGCTGCGCAAGAAGCACAGCGCACTGCTCGACGGGCCTACGAAGAGCTATCCGGAGATCGCCTTCGTCCGCTGACCGGACTGCCGGAACCGGGCCCCTCGTGGGGGCCCGCCTCGGCCCGTCCGGCTGAGTCCGCCCCGTTCACCGCGTGGACAACTGGCTCAGGGCCTCCTGAGCCGGCCGAACCGCTCCCGTCACGGATGGCACAGGGGTGCAGGTGTGATTGTCGTGTGGTCGCATGCGACTAAAGTGTGCGCTTGTCGAACATTCCAGCGCTCGCGCCGGTCGAGAGAGGATCCGCTGCCCTGCCCACCGTTTCCCGGGCGCCTCACCACAGCGCACCCTCCACCCCGCCGCCGTGCCGCTGCCCGGCGGTTGCGCCCGCCGGGCGCCTCGCCCTCGTGCCGCCGCCGGTGACAACCGTCCTCGCCGTGGCCGGCCCGGCCGGCAAGCGACCGGGGCGGGTGCGTGGCGTCAGGCCGACCAGTGCGGAGCGGACCGGCGCGGGCATCCCGCCGTCGACAGCGACCGGCGCCGGGACTCCGGCGGAGCGCCACGCCACAGACGCGTCCGCGGTGACCGGCACACCGGCTCCGGACGTCGCCGGCGGCATGGCGTCGCCGGCCGCGGCCGTTGACCAGGGCGGCGGCAAGGGCCCGGACGGCCCCGGCCGCCGGATTCACCGCGGCCTCGAACCCAGCCGTTCCGCCGCCAACGCCACGATCGCCGACGGTCCGTGGGGCGGCGCACCGCCGGACGGCACGCGCCCCCTGTGCCCGCAGCCTCCGGGCAGCCTGCCGCCGTCTTCAGTCCGCCACTCCGCCTGACCACTGATCCAAGGACCACCGCCATGGCCACCATCCCCACCGCCCAGAACGCAGGCACCCACGGGCACACCCGGGCATCGCGCCGCCGCGGCGGCCGGCCGGAAGCCCCGGCGCGCTGGGAACTCCCGGCACTGGCCGCAGTGCTGGTCCTCGCCGCACTGCTGTACGCCTGGGGCATCGGGCACGCCGCGATCCACCCCTACTACAGCGCGGCGATACGGTCGATGGCGACCAGTTGGCGGGCCTTCTTCTTCGGCGGGCTCGACACCAGCGGTTCGATCACCCTGGACAAGCTGCCCGGCGCGTTCTGGCCCGAGGCCATCGCCGTCTGGCTCTTCGGCCCGCACACCTGGGCGGCCGCCCTGCCACAGGTCGTCGAGGGCGTCCTCACCGTATGGCTGCTGCACCGGATCGTGCGGGCCTGGGCCGGGCCGTTCGCCGCGCTGATCGCCGCGCTGACGCTCACCCTCACGCCGGTCACCGTGGTCCTCAACAGGGCCACCATCCCCGACACCACCCTGACTCTGCTGCTGGTGGCGGGCGCCGGGGCCCTGCAGAAGGCCGTGCGGACCGGACGGCTGCTCCCGCTGATCACCTGCGGCGTCTGGGTCGGGCTCGCCTTCCAGACGAAGATGCTGCAGGCCTGGCTCGTCCTGCCCGTCTTCGCCGCCGTCTACCAACTCACCGCGGGCAAAACCCGGTTGCAACGAGCCCTGCGCCTGCTGCTGGCCGGTGCGGTCGCGCTGGCCGTGTCCTGCTCGTGGGCACTGCTCGCCTGGGTGACGCCGGCGGGAGCCCGCCCGTATGTCGACGGCACGTCCAACAACAATCCCTTCAGCCTGGTCTTCGGCTACAACGGCCTGAGCCGTTTCAGCGACGACGACACCGCGCTCGGCGCCGTATCGGGGACCGCCGCCAGCCGGACCTCCGGAAACACCGGCTGGAGCATGCTGGTCAACCACACCGTCGGCCCGCAGATCGCCTGGTTCCTGCCGCTCGCCGTCCTCGCCACCGTACTGGCCCTGGTCTGGCGCGCCCGTGAACCGCGAACCGACCTGCTGCGTGCCGGCTTCCTCCTGTGGGGCGGCTGGCTGGCCATCCACGCCCTGGTGTTCAGCGTCTCCAACGGCAACCACCCCTACTACACCGCCGTGCTCGCACCCTCGATCGCCGCACTCGCCGGGGGCGGCCTCGCGCTCCTCCGGTCCGAGTACGAGGCAGGCGGTCGGCGGCGCCTGCTCCTGCCCGCGGCGATCCTGCTGACGGTGGCCTGGGCGCTCGTCCTCGACCTGCCGACCGCGTTCGCCTCCTGGCTGGTGGCGCTGGCCGTGATCCTCGCGGTGTGCGGCGCGATGGGCCTGTACATCAGCGGCTCGGACTCCTCCGGAGTCCTGTTCCAGGGCTCCCTGGCCGTCGGAATCGCGGCCACTCTGCTGGTCCCCACGGCCTGGGCCGCCTCCAGTCTCGACCCGCTGTACGCCGGCGCGTCCACATCGCCGACAGCCGGTCCGGTCGGCAGTACCTACCACAAGGCCGTCCACCACCGGTCCGCTCTTCGCCGGGTCGGGCTCGACGATCCCAGCAGCCGTGACACCGCCCTGCTCGACTACCTCACCGCGCACCGTCACGGCGAGAAGTACCTGCTCGCGACCCAGGCCGCCTACCCGGCGGAACGCCTCCTGCGCGCCCGGTCCGAGCCGATCCTCGTCATGGGCGGCTTCACCGGCAAGACCCCCTTCCCCACCGCCGGCCAACTCGCCACGCTGGTCACCACTCACCAGCTGCGCTACGCGCTGCTCACTCCCGTACGACCCACCACCCCGGCCACAACCTGGGTGAAGGCCCACTGCACGCGCATCCGGTCCGGAGACTACGGCTGGCGCACCAAGGGCAGCTTCCGCCTCTACGACTGCGGTGGGAAGGGCTGAGGCTCGGGGGTTGCGCCGGGTGCCCCGGCGGGCGCATCCCGGTGCCGGCATCCGGGACTCGCCGAAAGTGCTCGGCTTGCGCGCCGGGCACGGCTTTGATGCCGAGGACGGGCTGTTCCCGGTGACGCACGAGCACGGCACCCGGCAGGTCAGCGGACGGCACTCCCCTGCGCCGCGGCGGCGAGGCTCGGCTGGAGGCGGCGGGCGACGTCGACGTGGTCACCGGTCCAGATGATGCGGACGGCCGTCGCCGTGGCCTGGCCCCGCCCGTCGACGAGGTCGGTGCGGACGGACTCCACGAGCTGCGACGCGGACGTGGGCAGGAGTGGGACGGGGTCGGGGATGGGCGCCTTGTGTCCGAGGCTCGCCGCGAAGCCGCAGTACCAGTCCATGACACAGGAGGCGGCGCCGACGATGGCACGGTGGGCATCGGTCAGGTCGGCGTCTCCGTGCGCCGGACCGGCCCCCCGCCACAAGGAGACCACGGCGTCGGCGGCCAGGCGCAGTGCCGCCACGCCGGTGACCAGCGCGGTCATGTCGGCGAGCGGCAGGGGCTTCGCACCGCGTTCCGCCAGGTAGGTGCGGAAGGCGTCGTCCAGGCGGCGGGCGGCGGCCGCCGCCTCGCGGTTGCGCTGCACCGGTTCGCCGGCGGGAGCGGTGGTATCGGCCGGGTGTGCAGGGCCGAGTGCGTAGTGCACGGCGTCGACCAGGTAGCGGGCGCTGTCGGTGTATGCCTCGGCGAGAGCCCTGTGAACGGCGGCTGCGGCACCGCGGGGCCAGAAGAACAGGGCGACGACGATGCTGACCGCGCAGCCCAGGGCGATGTCCTGCACGCGGAGCAGGGCGATGTGCCAGTCGGGGTTCTGTCCGATGTTGAACAGCACGACGAGGGTGACGGTGAAGGCGGCCTGTCCCGCGGTGAAGGAGATGGCGGCGGGCGCGATGCCGGCCACGAGGACGGCGAGTGGGAGCAGGAACCACAGCGCGGTGCCGTGGTGCCCGATCAGTTGCAGCAGCCCGGCCCCGATGAAGGAGCCGAGCACGGTGCCGAGCACCGCGCGCAGGGCGTTCTGGCCGGTGTTGAGCGCGTTGGAGCGCAGCACGGACAGGGTGCCGAGCAGCACCCAGAAGGAGTGCTGCACCCCCGTCAGGTCGGCGAGGAGCACCGCGATGCCGAGTCCGACGGCGCCTCGCAGGCTGTTGTGCAGCCACACCGAGCGCCGTCCGAGATGCGCTGCGGCCCGTTCGCCGGCCAGGGCCAGCGGTGCGGTCCGCTCGCCGGGTTCACGGCCGAGGAGCCGGTCGAGCCAGGGGCGTTGCCATGCGCCGGCGGCCAGTTCGACGTTGCCGGCGACCTGAAGGACGGCGAAGCCCAGCTCTTGGGCGCGGAAGGAGAGGTCGAGTGTGGCGATGAACCCGAAGACGTCCGCCGCGCTGTCGCCGACCGGGTGGTCGGCGGGGAGGCGGACCGTGGAACTCGTCTCCATCCCTTTCATGGTGGCCCGCAGTTCCGCCATGGCCGCATGCAGCGGTCCGGTGTCCCCGCGCAGGCCCGTCAGGAGGTCCGCGGCGTGATCCAGGACGTCGGCGGCGACGAGGCGCACCGTGCGCGCGGCCGGGTCGCAGGGCGGAGGCTCGCCGATGTACGCGGGCCGGTCCGCCAGGATGGTGCTCAGCCAGGTCAGCTCGTCGACCAGGCGGACCACGGCGCGCGAGGTGGTGGACAGGCCGGTGGGGCGGTACGGGGTGGTGTCGAAGGCGCGTCGGAGTTCCGCGCTGGCGTCGGCGGTCCGGTCGGCCGCGGCCCGGCGCTGCGCGGCGTCGGCCACGGGTCCGTGTCCGCCCAGTCCGGAGGCATCCGTGCGCAGGTGTGTGGCGGCGGTACGGCAGACCTGGGCCGCGGGCGCGGTGAGCGGATCGGCGACGGGCCGCGGCCACAGCAGGCAGACCGCGGGCACCGCCGCCGCTGCCGCCAGCCCGGCGCCGGCGAGACGCTCGGGCAACTGGGAGAGCGGCACCGGGGTCGTGACCGGCAGGACGAACGCCAGCAGGAGCGCGGTCGCGCTGCCCGCCAGGAGTGAGCTGACGACACCGCAGAACAGGATCACCAAGCCGACCAGCAGCGTCGTGACCACGGCGAGCCACGTCACGCGCGCGACGAGTGTCCCCACGCAGATCAGGACCGCCCAGGCCACGGCGAGCCCCGTCTGCGCCCGCACCCGCTCCACCATCGGGCCGCTGAAGTCGACCAACAGCAGCATCGAGAAGGATCCGAACGCGGCGAAACTCGCCATCGTCGGGGAGTGGAGGACCTGACCGCACAGCGCGAACAGGGCCGGCATCACGATCGCGGTCCGCCCGGCCCGCCGTGTCGCCGCCAGATCCGGATCGCGCTCGCTCCACCACGTCCCCCAGCGGGGCACGGCCGGCTTTGGTCCCGGGATCCGCACGGACATGCACACCTCCCGCCGACACCGTCACGCGGCCGGCCACGACGCCCCCGCGCCACACCCTTCATATGCCGACACGGAGCGGGCCTCCGCAACCCCAGTGCGGACGATCACGACGGGGCTGCGGGCTCTCGCGATCGTCCGCCCGCCGGGGCCCTTTCGCCCCGGCCGCCCGGTCAGGCGAGGGGCGCCCGCCCGCGCCTCCGGATCAGCAGGGCCGCTGCGCCGGCGCCCAGGACCAAGGCCCCGCCGCCCACGCCCGCCCACACCGCGGTCGGCAGTCCGTCGTCACCGTCGCCACGAGCGGAGCCCTGGCTGACGGTGAGGTAGCTGGTCTTCTTCACCCGCCCGCGGTGGCTGACGACGGTGACGGGATACGAACCCGGTCTCAGGCCGGGCTTGATCCGCGCCGCACCCCAGAAGATCGGGTCATCCCCCTCATGCCCCTTGGGGAGATCGAAGCTCAGCCTGGCCGGGGCCCGGAACGCCGGGGATGTCGCGGTCATCCGCTCCTCCTCCCCGGGGTCCGGGTACGCGTCCTGCCACCTGACGTACACGGTGCTGCCCGCCGCGATCGTGAAACCCCTGGCCCGCGCGTTGAACAGACGGCCCGACTGCCCGAAGAACGCGGGGCCCTCGGCCTTGCCGAGATAGTCGTCGTCGCCGGGGCGGGCCGAGCGGACTTCCAGCCGGCTTTCGGCCTTCCGCCTCCCGTGCGCGTCGGTCACCCACACCGCGTACGTCCCGTCTTTCAGGGTGTGCGACATGGGCACGTTCAGGGCGTTGAACGTGCGGGTGTTGTTCCAGGCCTGCTTGTCGTGGGCCAGACGGGCCGGCGAGGTGAACGCCGTCGAGTGGGCCGTGAAGGAGTTGCCGGTCTCTCCGGGGTACAGGTCGTCGAAGAACAGGTTCACGGTGGTACCCGGCCGCCTCGCGCCGTCTTCGTCCACGTCGATGGAGGGACGCTTCGGAGGCTTGACCACGATGGTGTCCCGGGCCACGATCTTGCCCCGGGCCCTGACGACGAGCGGATACGTTCCCGGTTCGGCCGACGCCGGGATGGGCGCCTTGACGCCTTCCCCGCCGGTGTCCCCCGCCGGGTCGTCCATCCGGACGGGGGCCGCGAAGACCGGCGATTCGGCCACCAGGGGTACGCCCGGCTTCCTCTGGTAGTTGAGCAGATCGATACCGATGGCCTCGCCGGGTCGTGGGCCCGCGAACGCCTGACTGATCGTCGGAGGGTCCTCGTCGGCGGCGGCCGGCCCCACCAGACCCCCACAACTCAGCACGCCGCCGCATACACCGACGGCCACCGCCCGTTGCCAGTTCGCCCTCATGACGGCCCCCCTCTCGCTCGCAAAGGAAGAGGGACAGACCAGGGCGACGGTTGTCCCGCCGCGGCCACCTGAGCCGTACGGACCGGTCAGCCTCTTCCGCGCCCACGCGGCGAGCCGCCGCCGGACGAATCCAGCGGGAACCGGGTCGGCGCCCTTCCACGGCGGCCGACGGGCGTGGACGCGGACCCGGGCACAGGGGCGTTCCAGTCCGGGCGGCACCTCGACCGCCGGCCGCAGCGTAACACCCGACTCGGCCCACCGCTGCTCGATCGACATGGCCTGCTCCGGGCTCGGGCCTCCCAGTCTGCCGTCGACAAGTCGGCGACGGCCCACAACACGCGGGGCGCTACTGAACAGGCGGTCATCGGCTCGGAGTTGTGATCGGCGTGGCGGCCCGGAGGTTCAGCCGGCAAGGGCGGCGGGTGGGCCCGAACAGACGGCAGCCGGAGACGGGGACGTCGTCGCCGGCCTGCCCGGTGCGCTCACGGCCTGCCGCCCGCACTTCGGCTGAACAGGGGCGGGGGGGGAGGGCGGGCCCGGACGGCCCCGAGGCGCGGCCGGTGCTGCCGCATGGCCGTCCCGTTTCGCCGTATCGGCGCTGGTCAGGGCGGGTCTCGCGTCCCAGGGGGCGAGCGGGACACGGAAGTCTTGTCCTCGCCCGCCGCGGCCCGACACGCTCGTTGGGCCGTGATCCACGGTGGACGGGGACCGCGCCGACCCGCTGTCTACGGCGCACTTGGAGCGACCATGCGACTCAGCGCGAAGATCGGTACGGCCGTCGGGGCGGGCGTGCTCGCCGCCGGTGGTCTCGTGGGTGGGGCGGGGACAGCGTCCGCCGGCGAGATGACACCGATGGGCGGTTGCATCGGCAACGTCTGCGGCACGATCTACAACCACACCAACACCCACATCGCCGTCTGCCTGAACTGGTCCGGCGGCGGGCGCGACCAGGACTACCAGACCCACGGCTGCCGGCCCGCCCAGGTCGCCTATGCCAAGCCCCACAGCGTCTACGGGGCACCTCAGCACAGGGACATCGACGCGTTCTACATCGCGCCGGGCACGAGCTACTCCGGCTGGTACGCGTGCGCGCACACCGGCGTTACGTACAAGACGTGGCATCACATCCGCACGGGCTGGTGGAAGTTCTCCACCGACTGCATCGTGAAGATCAACTCCAAGCGGGGCTGATCCCGTCACCGGTCGGCCTCACGCCACCGCCACCGCTGACGGTCCGGTCGTGGAGGGGCCCGGCGCGGCCGGACACACGGGCTCGGGCGACGCGGCCGACGGGTCACGCCGACTGCGTCGCGCCCCGAGGCCATGCCCCGGTCTGCCCGCGGGCGCCGGCCCGGCCGGCCAGGCTTCAGGGCGCGAGCTGGTCCCGGGCGCCCATCACCACGACGGGATGCCGCGCCGGATCCAGGGTGCGCAGGAGTGTCTTCATTCCGGACTTCGGAAGGGTGACACAGGCCGACGTACCGTCACCGTGGTCCGTGTGCAGCCAGATTCCGCCGCCCTTGTCCGCCCCGGCGGGGCGGCTCCAGTCGAAGGGCGGTGCACCCTTGACCCGGTTGTAGTCGATGGCGATGACGTGGTCGAAGTCATGAGCGTGCTCTTCTTCCGGCTTCAGCATGGCCTCGTAGGCCGCGTCGTCCTGCCAGTACCTCAGTCGGCTCCCGGGGTCCTCGAGCGTGCCTCCCGCGTCGGTGAGAGTGAAGACACCGACGGGGGTCTGCTCGTCGTCCATGTGATGGTCGGTCGTCCAGCCGAGCCTGCCGTTGTGCGCGGGCCAGCCGTCCGTTCGCTTCCAGGTGGAGCCCCGCTTCTGGTAGAGGACGGCGAAACTGTAGGGGGAGTCCCGGCCCTCGCCGTAGACGACCAAAGCCTGTCCGGTGCCGGGCGGTACCCGGTTCCACATCCGGGCTCCGACACCCGGAGGGCGAGCGCCCGGAGTATGACGGGGAGCGGCGGACGCCGTGCCCGGGACATGGCCGGGAGACGCGGACGCGGCGCCCGGGGCGCCGCCGACGATCTTCGGCTCGGCCCTGCGGCCGCATGCCGTGACGGCAGTCAGCAGGACTCCACAGGCCAGGACCGCGCATATGACACCACGCACACCGCCCCGTCGTATCCGGCGACGAGAGGACGGGGTCTCCATCAACATCCGCATGATCAGGATCCTGTGCCGAACCGGACGCACCCCGCATCCGGACGCGGCATCCGGCCCAACCGTCGTCCCGGCCGACGCGGACGGACACCCTTCGGCAAAGACGCGGGCAAAGACACTGCCCAGGCCTGGTGGACGACCGTAACCCGTGAAGTCGGCACCCGTTGCCCCGGCATGGACGAACTCCTGCATTTCTCACTCGGCATGCCCGAGCCGCACGATCCGCGGCTGCCCCTGTTCACCCTCTCGGAGGCACACGAACTGCTCGGCGTCCTCCAGCACTTCGGCTCGACCGACCACGACTGGGGGGCGCAGGCCCGGCACTTCGCGGCCGAGCTCGCGGCACGCGTCCCCTGCCGCGACGTCTAGGCAGGAGCCGACACCGCCGGGCCGGGCAGTGGTGTACCGGCCGGCCCGGCGCACCTACGGTCGACCACGACCGGGATGCGCTCGCTCCCCCGTCCCCTTGCCGTGGGTCGGGCTGCCGATGTCGATCGCCCTGTCCACCATGCACAGCTCCCTGCCCCCCTCACCCGGGCCCGGCCTCGGTCGCCGCCTCCTTCCACGCCTCGGTCGGACCGACCCTGTTCCACGGCCTGTCCTCGCCATGGAGCCGAGTCTCGACGCCTTCCACGTGTGACCGGCCCACGTCTCCGTCACGCGGAAATCGTCCGCCGCCCTGCCGATCATGGAGTTAGGGTGCCGGGCATGAACGCCATAGACCTGCGCGGCGCCACCATCGACTACGACGACCTCGGCCCCTCGACCGGATTGCCGGTCCTGCTGATCCACGGGCACCCGTTCAACCGGACTCTGTGGGCGCCCCAGGCCAGGGCACTGAGCGAAGCCGGATACCGGGTCATCACCCCCGATCTGCGCGGGTACGGACGCAGCGGTGTCACTCCCGGCAAGGTGTTCCTCTCCGACTTCGCCGACGACCTCGCCGCCCTCCTCGACCACCTGGCCATCGAGCGGGCGGTGGTCGGCGGCGTCTCCATGGGCGGTCAGATCACGATGGAGTTCCAGCGCCGTCATCCGGGCCGGGTGCACGCCCTCGTCCTGTCCGACACCTCCGCCCCCGCCGAGACCGAGGAGGGCAGGGAATTCCGCAACCGCCTGGCCGACCGGCTCCTGGCCGAGGGCATGGACGGCTACGCGGGCGAGGTGATCGACAAGATGCTCGCCGCGTACAACGTCACCGCGATGCCGGACGTCGCCGAGCGAGTGCTGGCCATGATGCGTGCCACCGACCCCCGCGGCGCCGCGGCGGCACTGCGCGGGCGCGCCGAACGCCCCGACTACCGGGACTCCTTGCCCGCCGTACGGGAGCCCGTACTGATCGTCGTCGGCGCGGACGACGTCTACACGCCCGTCGCGGACGCCGAGGCGATCCACCGCCTCGTCCCCCACGCGACCATGGCCGTCATCAAGGACGCAGGACACCTGCCCGGCGCCGAGCAACCGGAGCGCTTCAACGCCGCCCTGCTGGACTTCCTGAGCACGCAGCTGCCCACCCACGGCTGAGCGGCCGCGGACGTCCCTGCACGGGGGCCCCGCACCGCGGGCTCGCACAGGTCACCCAGGTGGCCGAAAATGGAGGGGCTGGACCGGGGACATCATCCGGCCGCCACCCGGGGTACTCGTACTCGGCGTGGCGGACGGGGTCGGCCGAGGAGGGAGAGTCCAGATGGCGCGTCCAGTCGGTATAGACCTGGGAACGACGAACTCGGTGGTCTCGGTGCTCGAGGGCGGCGAGCCCACCGTGGTCACCAACGCGGAAGGCGCCCGGACGACGCCGTCCGTCGTGGCGTTCGCGAAGAACGGCGAGGTGCTGGTCGGCGAGGTCGCCAAGCGGCAGGCCGTCACCAATGTCGAGCGCACCGCGCGATCCGTTAAGCGGCACATGGGCGAGCACGGCTGGCGGTTCCCCGGGCACGGCGACATCGACGGCAAGCGCTACACGGCGCAGGAGATCTCCGCACGCGTGCTGCAGAAACTCAAGCGGGACGCGGAGGCACACCTGGGCGAGGACGTCACCGACGCCGTCGTCACCGTCCCCGCCTACTTCGACGACGCCCAGCGCCAGGCGACCAAGGAAGCCGGGGAGATCGCCGGCCTCAACGTGCTGCGGATCATCAACGAGCCGACGGCGGCGGCGCTGGCGTACGGGCTGGACAAGGAGAACGACCAGACGGTCCTCGTCTTCGACCTGGGCGGCGGCACCTTCGACGTGTCCCTGCTGGAGATCGGCGAGGGCGTCATCGAGGTGAAGGCCACCAACGGCGACACGCACCTCGGCGGCGACGACTGGGACCAGCGGATCGTCGACCACCTGGCCCAGAACTTCAAGAACAACTACGGCATCGATCTCGCCAAGGACAAGATGGCCATCCAGCGTCTGCGGGAAGCCGCGGAGCGGGCCAAGGTCGAGTTGTCCAGCTCGACGGAGACGAACATCAACCTCCCCTACATCACGGCCTCCTCGGAGGGCCCGCTGCACCTGGACGAGAAGCTCACCCGCGCCCAGTTCCAGCAGCTGACGGCGGATCTGCTGGAGCGCTGCAAGGCGCCGTTCCACAACGCGGTCAAGGACGCCGGGATCAAGGTGGCGGGCATCGACCACGTCATCCTGGTGGGCGGTTCGACCCGGATGCCGGCGGTGACGGAGCTGGTGCGGGAGCTGACGGGCAAGGACCCGCACAAGGGTGTGAACCCTGACGAGGTGGTGGCAGTCGGCGCCTCGCTCCAGGCCGGTGTCCTCAAGGGCGAGGTCAAGGACGTCCTGCTGCTCGACGTCACCCCGCTGTCCCTCGGCATCGAGACCAAGGGCGGCATCATGACCAAGCTGATCGAGCGCAACACCACGATCCCGACGCGCCGTTCGGAGATCTTCACCACCGCCGAGGACAACCAGCCCTCGGTGACCATTCAGGTCTACCAGGGCGAGCGGGAGATCGCGGCCTACAACAAGAAGCTCGGCATGTTCGAGCTCACGGGCCTCCCGCCCGCACCACGGGGAGTGCCGCAGATCGAGGTCGCCTTCGACATCGACGCCAACGGGATCATGCACGTCTCCGCCAAGGACCTCGGCACCGGCAAGGAACAGAAGATGACCGTGACCGGCGGCTCGGCGCTGCCCAAGGACGACATCGACCGCATGGTCCGAGAGGCCGAGCAGCACGCCGAGGAGGACCGCGCGCGCCGGGAGGCCGCGGAGACCCGTAACCAGGCCGAACAGCTGGTCTACTCCACCGAGAAACTGATCGCGGACAACCCCGACCGGATCCCGGCGGACGCGAAGAGCGAGACGGAGAGCGCGCTCGCGGAGCTGAAGGAGCGCCTGAAGGGCGAGGACACGTCCGCGATCCGGCAGGCCACGGAACGTACGGCCGAGGCGGCGCAGAAGATCGGCACCGCGCTGTACGAGAGGTCCCGCACGGAGGGTCAGGCCTCCGGCGCGGACACGTCCTCCGCCGGCGCCGCCTCCTCCGCGTCGTCCGCCGCCTCCTCCGACGAGGACGTGGTGGACGCCGAGATCGTCGACGACGACAAGCCGGAAGCGGGCTGACGATGGACGAGGACCGTCCGCGGCACACGGACGCCGGCCGGCTGCGGCGTCAGCTGGAGGAACGCACGGCCGACCTGCAGCGGGTACAGGCGGAGTACGACAACTACCGCAAGCGGGTGCACCGGGACCGCATCGCCGTACGCGAGATCGCCGTGGCCAACGTCCTGCGCGCCCTGCTGCCCGTCCTGGACTCCGTCGACCGCACGTGCGCGCACGAGCCGATGACGACGGGGCTGAAGGACATCGACAACACCCTTCGCACCCAGCTGGGGTCCCTGGGCCTCGAGGAGTTCGGGGAGGAGGGCGAGCCCTTCGACCCGGCGTGCCACGACGCCCTCGCCCATCACGTCGTGCCGGGCTCCGACGAGCTGATCTGCACGAAGATCCTGCGCCCCGGCTACCGGCTCGGTCCCCTGCTGCTCCGTCCGGCCCACGTGGAGGTCACCGGCGCGCCACCGCCCGCGATGAACCCGCTCCGGCACGGTCGCGGGGGACCCCGGTGCACAGCGGCGACAGGAAGCCGGTGTCCGAGCCTCATGTCCACGGGGCAGGAGGACCGGCGCGGGTGACGGCCGGGGGGTGACCACTCTGGCGGGCCCCCGGCTCCATGGCCGGCAGGGCGGCCGGCCGTGGGTCCGGCTCCTCGGGCACCGGCAGCGGCTGCCGCCACGGCGTGGACGCGTCGGCCCTGGGTGCGCTCCGGCGGAGCTCGCACGCCACGGCGTCGGCCTCGGGTGCGCTCGCCGCGCCCACGGCGAGCAGGCGGAAGGGAGCGGACGGCCACAGTTCGACGCAGACCACGGGCCGGCCGGGCCGCACGGCCACGAAGTCCTTCCCGCCCGGATGGGTGCGCGTGCCGAGGCACAGGGTGCCGGGGATGTGGATGCCGTGCCGGTGTACCCCGCGCAGTGCACGCCACCAGTCCGGTTCGACCGTCACCCGGCGCACCGCGGCCAGCGGCACACGCACGTCACCGCGGCGTACGGCTGCCTGCTCCCACCAGGCCAGCCGCACGACCAGGTCGTCAGCCTCGACGAGCATGCGTGCCATGTCAGCGCCTCCCTCCCATCCTCCCGCACGGAGAGGGCGACCGGGCGCCGGAGGCCTCCTCGCTGGCCGGCACGGGAGGTCTTCGGTCGTAGGTCCCGGGCCCGATCCGCCCGTGGCCGGGGCGTGCCAGGATCGACCCATGTCTCACTCCTGGCCCAGCCACCTCGACGTGGGAGCGGTCCGTTTCGCGCGGCCGACCGCGAAGTACGACGACGTTCTCGCCTTCTACCGCGATGTCCTCGGCCTGCCGGTCCTCGCCCAATGGCGCGGTCACCAGGGCTACGACGGCATCGTCCTCGGTCTGCCGGGCACACCGGTGCACATGGAGCTCCTGCAGCACGGCGAGCCGCCCCGGATTCCCGAGCCGCACCCGGAGAACCAGCTGGTGCTCTACCTGCGGGGCCCGGAGGCCGTCGCCGTCGCCGCCCGACGGCTGGCCGACCACGGGCACGACCCGGTCCCCTCCGCGAACCCCTACTGGCCGGAACACGGCGCCCTCGCCTTCGAGGACCCCGACGGCTGGCTGGTCGTACTGGCGCCCTGGGTCTTCGGCGAAGAGCCTCCGCCGGCCGGCTGAGCGCGGGGACAGGGAGGCGCCTGTCCAGTTCAGGGATGCCCGACATCACCCGCGCAGCGTGGTGGATCCGCTCCGGGAACGGCGAAAGGAGTGCAACGATGAATGACGCATGTGGACGACTGCACCAGATCGATCGAACATCGGAGCGTTGGCCATGGTCGGCGACATCGGCGACGAACTGAAGGCGCGGCGCGAGGGCGAGAACGGCCACTGTGCGATGCCGCACACGGCCGACACACGCCTGCACGCCTGGGGCACCACCCGCGAGCACTGCCTCACCGAGGCGGTTCGGGCCCTGGTGGACGCCTTCGCCGATGTGTCGGACGTGCACCCCACCGCCGTCGAACGCGTCCGTCTCGCCCCCGGTGGCGACGAGGAACTGCTGGTGGCGCTGCTGGACGAGGTGGTCTTCCGGCTGGAGGTCGCGGGCCGCGTCCCGGTGGACGTGGAGGCTGAGCCCACCGACGACGGCGGAGTGGAGGTGCGGCTGTCGCTCGCCGACCTCGGTGACGTCACCGTCGTCGGCGCCGCGCCGAAGGGTGTCTCCTGGCAGGAGCTGCACATCGGCCCGGACTCGTACGGCTGGACGTGCACGGTGATCGTGGACGTGTGACCGTGCGCGGCCGCCCGTGCGCCGGGCATCCGGCGGCCGACGTCACCCCTTGACCACCCCGAGCGGCACCAGCCGGGCGACCTTACGGCACAAGCCGGCGCCCTCGCTCGCGGCGACCACGGCGTCGACGTCCTTGTAGGCCTCGGGTGTCTCCTCCGACAGACCCCGCCAGGACTTCGGGCGCGCGGCGATCCCGGCCTGGCGCAGCCGCATCCGCAGCTCACTGCCGGTGACGGTGCGCGCGGCCTGGTGCCGGCTCATGGTGCGGCCGGCACCGTGGCAGGTCGAGTGGAAGGCGTCGCCCCCGGGTACACCGGCCAGCACGTACGACGCCGTCCCGAGTGTGCCGGGGATCAGCACCGGCTGCCCGAACTCCCTGATGTCCTCGGGCAGTTCGGGATGCCCGGGTGGGAAGGCGCGGGTGGCTCCCTTGCGGTGCACGCACAACCGCCGCCGCCGGCCGTCCACCGGGTGGGTCTCGATCTTGGCGAGGTTGTGGGAGACGTCGTAGACCAGCGACAGCCGGGCATGCGCGGTGCGCCGGAAGACGGCACGGGCCGCGTCCGACAGCAACTGGCGGTTGGCCCGGCCGTAGTTGGCGGCCGCGGCCATCGCGCCGAGGTACGCCCGGCCCTCCGGCGAGTCCACCGGTGTGCAGGCCAGCTGCCGGTCGGGCACGGTGATGCCGTACCGGGCCATGGCGCGGTCCATGAACCGCACGTGGTCGGTGCAGATCTGGTGCCCGAGGCCGCGGGACCCGCAGTGGATCATCACGCACACCTGGCCCGGCTCGATCCCGAAGGCGGCCGCGGCCTCGCGGTCGTACACCTCGGTGACCTGCTGCACCTCCAGGAAGTGGTTGGCGGAGCCGAGACTGCCGACCTGGCCGAGACCCCGCTCCCGGGCCCGCTGCCCGACCTGTGTCACATCCGCGTCGCCGACCGCGCCGCCGTCCTCGCAGCGCAGCAGGTCGCGCTCCTCCCCGTGCCCCCGCTCCACGGCGTAGCGCGAGCCGCCGGCGAGCAGCCGCTCCAGCTCACCGGGGCCGTCCGGGTGCCACACGCCGCCGGGGCCCGCCCCGCGCGGTATCGCCCGGTCCAGGCCGTCCATCACCGCGGTCAGTGCGCGCCGCAGCTCGTCGGCGTCGCAGTCGGCGGCCAGCAGCCGCACCCCGCAGGAGATGTCGAAGCCGACACCGCCCGGCGAGACCACCCCGCCCGCGTCCACGTCGGTCGCGGCGACACCGCCGATGGGGAAGCCGTACCCCCAGTGGATGTCCGGCATGGCGTACGAGGCGCAGACGATCCCGGGCAGCGCGGCCACGTGGACGACCTGCTCCAGGGACTGCTCGGCGTCCGCGAGCAACTGCCGGGAGGCGAACACGACGCCGGGCACCCGCATACCGCCGTGCGGTGCGATGCGGTAGCGGAAGGATCGTTCCTCGACCAGATCCATCGCGGCCTCCGCCTCGGCGCGACGCGCCCGGGTGTCACTGTCCGTGCAGTACGGCGAGCACGTCGTCGTCCGTCAGCTGCTCGAACTCCTCGTACCACTCCCCCACGGCCAGGAAGCCGGCGGGCCGCTGCAGGCAGATCATCTCGTCGGCTTCGTGCCGCAGCAGGTCCGCGGCCTCCGGTGAGCACACCGGCACCGCCAGCACCACTCGCTCCGGCGACTGGCGGCGCAGCCAGCGCAGCGCCGCCCGCGCGGTGGCCCCGGTGGCCACCCCGTCGTCCACCACGATCACGGTACGGTCCCGCAGCTCGGGCGCGGGGCGGCCCTGCCGGTAGCGCTGCTCCCGGCGGTGCAGCTCCGCCCGCTCCCGCTCCACGACCTCGTCCAGATCGGACTCGCTCAGCCCGAGGAAGTCGAGGGACCGCTTGTCGAACAGCGGAGGATCGTCGCCCGCGAGCGCCCCGACGCCCAGCTCCTCCTGGGACGGCGCGCCGATCTTGCGCGCGACCAGCACGTCGAGCGGTGCCTCCAGGGCCCGTGCCACTTCGCGGGCCACCGTCGCCCCGCCTCGCGGCAGGGCCAGCACGACCGGGTGGGTCAGCGCTCCCGCCTCCTGCCGGAGACGCAACCGCTCGGCCAGCTCATGTCCGGCGTGCACACGATCTCGAAACCGCATGCCGTGTCCACTTCCTTCCCGCGTCTTCGCCGAGTCCCCACCCGGCCGCGGTGCGCGGTCCTACGACGGTCCGTCGGAGGCTTCGGTACTCCGGGAGCCGGGCGGTCCGGCCCTCCGGACCGGTGACGTGCACCGCCGGCCGTCCTGCTCGTACACGGGCATGCCGACACCTCCCTCCAGGGGTTTCGGCCGGGTACCCCTTCAGCGGCCCACGACACCGGACACGCAGGGCACCCCCGCGTTGCAGACATACCAGGACACATACGGCAGGACATGATGGAGGCAGAGGTGCTTCCTGCGACGAGGGGTACGGCATGGCCGGGTCGGGCTCTGACGGTGACGAGAGCGTGGCGAGCGGAAAGGCGCGGTTCGACGACATCTACGACCGGCCGGACCCCCGCACGTACTTCGGCCGGCTGGCCCCGCTGGAGTACGAGATCCCGCACCACGCCCAGCCGGTCTTCCGGCAGGCCGCCGCCGAACGGGCGGCGCTCGACGACGGCCACCCCGGCCGGCCGGCGGTGCTGGACGTGTGCTGCTCGTACGGGATCAACGCCGCGCTGCTCAACCACGACGTGACGCTGGCGGACATGTACGAGCGGTACACCTCCCCCGCTGTCCAGGAGATGTCGACGGCGCAGCTCGCGGCCCGGGACAGGGAGTTCTATGCCGAGCGGCGCCGCGCGGACGCGGTGCCGGCGTTCGGCCTGGACGTCGCGGCCCCCGCCGTGCGGTACGCCGTCGAGGTGGGCCTCCTGGACGCCGCCTTCACCGACGACCTGGAACAGGGCCCGCCCGGCCCCGGGCTGCGGCACGCGCTCGCCGAGGTCGGACTGATCACGCTGACGGGCGGCGGCAGCTACATCACCGCCCGGACGTTCACGGCGCTGCTGGACAGCGCCCGCAGACCGGTATGGGTCAGCGCGTTCGTGCTGCGGGCGGTGTCGTACGACCCGATCGTCCGGGCCATGGCCGCACACGGACTGCACACCACGCTCGACGCCTCCCGCACCTATCCCCAGCGGCGTTTCACCGACGAGCGCGAGCAGGAGTATGCGATCGCGGCGGTGCGGGCGCTGGGCCACGATCCCGCCGGCCACGAGGAGAACGGGCGTTTTCACAGCCTGCACTACGAGTCCCGGCCCGCGATGCGGTGACATCCGCGGGGCGCGTCCGCACAGACCGTGCCCGGCCGGATCAGGAGGGGATGACTCCCGGCCGGAACGGTTCCACGCCGATGATGTGACGCACGCGCTCCGGCTCCACCAGCACGTGTACCCGCTGCTCGCCCTCGATCAGCCAGGGGTACCCGTCCAGACCCAGGTACTTGCGGGCCAGCCGGTCCATGCCCCGCTCGGCCTCCTCGCCCTCCACCAGGCGCACCGCGCGGCCGGAGATCTGCACCCGGTCGTAGGGGTTCTCGGCGTCGGCGTGCGAGAGATGTACGCGGGTGTCGTTGCGGAGGTTCTCCTCCTTGATCCTGCCGACCGAGGTGTTGAAGACGATCAGTCCGTCCTCCAACCCCAGCCACATCGGCGTGACATGCGGCGCCCCGTCCGGCGTCACCGTGGCCACGTACCAGAAGTTCGGCTCGTCCAGCCGCTTGCGTACCTGCTCGTTCAACTCCGCCGCCATGGCCGCCCTTTCCCTTGATCGTCTCGTACGATCCACTGTGCCACAGCGGCATTTTGACGGAACGTCAGCCGTCGGTGGGACGGAGACGGCCACGCCCGGACGCAGGCGCGTCGACGACTACGATGTGCGACAGAGCCGAGGCGTCGGCTCCCGGGGTTCACGGTGGATCGACCGCCAGGTCGTCCACCACGGCCTGCAAGCCGCCCTTGTCCTGTGCCGCGACGCGCCTCTGCCGTGCCGCGCCGGTGCCGGTGAGCTGGACATCGCTGAGCCAGGCGCCGACGCGCCGGTCGTCGCCGTGGCGGCTGAGATGCGGCTCGACCCGTTTCCACAGCTCCTCGGTGAGCCGGCCCGCGGTCGTGGAGACGCAGTCCCGGGTGTGGGTGGCGGGCAGGGTGCCGGCCGTCCCGTGCCGGGCGGCCTGCCAGCATGCCGCCCTCAACAGCGGCTCGGGCACCTCGGGCGGGCGCTCGCCGGTGCGTACCGTCTCGACGGCGTGCCCGACGAGGGCGCGGACCAGCAGCGCGTACGCGGTGGTGGCCCCGGCGTCGGGCAGTACGTCCGCGATGCGTACCTCGATCGTGGGCAGATGCGCGGAGGGCCGAACGTGCCAGTAGACCATGGCCGGATCCAACGCCGCTCCGCTCGCCACGAGTTGGTCGACCACCCAGGCGTAGTGTGCCGCGTCGCGCAGATAGGGAGGAGGCCCCGCCGAGGGCCACCGGCTCCACACCATGGAGCGCCAGCTCTCGTACCCGGTGTCCGACCCGTCGCTGTACGGGGAGTTGGCGGTGAGGGCCAGCAGCAAGGGCATCCAGCCCCGTAGGTGGTTGACCGCCCGGACGGCTTCCTCCCGGTCGGCCACGCCGACGTGCACATGGCAGGAGTTCACGCCCTGTCCGCGGATGACGGGTCCGAAGCGGCGCGCGAGGGCGCGGTAACGTGCCTGGTCGAGGAAGGGTGGTGGTCCGGAACGGCCGAGGACCGCGATGCCGCTGGGCACCAGCAGACAGTCGTGCTCGGCCGCGGCGGCGGCCGCACCCGTGCGTAATCGAAGGATCTCCGTCTCCAGTTCCACGGCGGTACGGCACACCGCGCTGACGGTTTCCACCTGGGACTCCGCGAGCTCGGGTGTGGCATGTGGCCCACCGAGGTGAGCGCGCGCGGCGCTCACGACGGACAGGGACCGGTAGACGGCCGACCTGCTGTGCCGGTCGGCCAGTACGAACTCCTCCTCCACACCGACCGTCGGCGGTGCGGCCGTCTCCGGTGGGTGCACCGATCCGGCGGCGGCAGGCGTCACGGCATCAAGGGGCTCTGGCACGTCCAGCCCTTTCGGAAGACTTGGGACACCGGCATCCACTCGTCGCGGGCTCCGCGCGGCTCGCGATCACCGTTCACGCGCTCGGGCACATGGGCCGCTCCCTGCCGAACAACGGGTGGGAAACGTCATGCTGAGCCTTCGGCCGACCCCGCGGCAAGCGGTTACCCGGCCACCATCACCGTTCGCCGCTGAGGGGGCTGCGAGGGGACCCCCTATGATCATGGGCATGTCTGCCCTCCAGGAGCGTTCCGCGCACAGTCAACTGGCCCCCGGCGAACAGCTGCTGGCGTACGGCAGGGTCGTTCCCGCCGCGGGCGCCAAGGGCGTCGGCATCAGCGGGGCCGTCGCAGGCCTGCTGGTCAACGCCGTGGGCGCGCGGTCCGGTGCAGCGGGCAGCATCGCGGCGGGGATGCCACGCACCTCCGGCGCGCTGCTGCTGCGGGTGACCGACCAGCGCGTCGGGCTGGTCCGTCCCCTGGACGGCACTCCGGTGTGGGAGGTGCCGCGGGCCTGGGTGGCCCGGATCGAACGCCGGCCCCGGACGCAGCTGATGGCCCGCTTCCGGGTGCACTACAGCGACGGCTCCTGGCTCGCCTTCCTCACCATGCGCCGCCGCACGATCGAGCAGTTCCGCTCACTCATCGGCTGACCCCCGGGTCCGCCACCCCGCGAGGCGACCTGCTCTCCGTGGGGCGGGCCCACGTGGGCCTCCCGGCGGGCAGCACGTCCTCCTGGCGGCCTGGACGTTCATCCGCCGGGGCCGGACAGTCACGGCCGGCCCTGCGCGGCTACGACCTGCCGGACAGGTCCTGGCCGAGGCGGTCGACGGCCTCTTTGGCCTCCTTGAGGTCTGCGTCCGTGACCTCCCGGTACACCTTGATCGCTTGGATCGTCCTGCCCTCGCGTACGAGCGCGGTCACCTCGTCCATCCGGGGGAACTCCTCACGCAGGCCCAGGTGTTCCATGATCAGGTCGAGTTTGCGCTCGACGCGCGCGAGGCGCCGGTCGGCTCGTGCGAAGCGGCTTTCGGCACCGACGATGCCGCCGAGCACGGCCAGGGCGAGAGCGAGAGAGCCCAGTATGTCCATGGCCATGATCCTAGACGTCGTTCCTCACGGCGTGATCGATCGGCTTTCGGGGCGTAATCGCTCGGACTGCCCCTGTCAGGCGAGCCAGGGGCAGGGCAGGCGAAGGAGATCGGCCACCCGTGCGGCGATCGCCTCGCCGTGCGGCGGCACGCCCTCGCCGGCCCCGCGTCAGGTGCAGGTGGAAGGACTGGAGCGTGGCGAAGGTGTTGAACGCCCAGACCGGGACCGGCCCGGGGTCTCCGCCGTCCAGTGCCCGCGCCACGACGGTGAGCCAGCCGACGCCAGGAGGCTGGAGGACACGCGTGAGCGCACGGGCGAGCCGGGCGTCCTCCAACTGTGTGTACTGGTACTCGGTGTGCGGTGCCGTCATCCCGCGTGCGCACAGTGCACCTCCGGACGAGTGAACCGACTGGCGGCTGAGTCACCGAGCACTTCGAGGACGTCGTCGAGATGTCCTTCTCGGATCCAGCGAGCCGCTGCGGTGTAGGCGTGGGCGTCGCGGACCTCGGGGTCGGGCGAGGACAACATCGCCGACAACTCGTCGGCGAGTCGAGATGCGGGTACGGACTCGGGGCAGAAGAAGCCGCCGGCCGCGATCGACGGCCAGTCGACGAGATCGAAGGTCAGGGCGGGCCGGCCCGAGCCGCCACGCCGACGCCCCTCAACGCGGCCACTCTCCATCCGACTTCTCGCGCCCCGGTCCGGAAAACGACGCTCGGCCGAGCGCGGGCCCGCCCGGGCCGCCGCGCTTTCCGCAGAGCAGCCGCAGGCCGAACGGCCGCTGAGGGGTCGCGCGCTTTACGGCGGAACACTCCCGGGTACGCCGAACCTGGCGCATTTCTTGCCGCTCGTGGATCACCCCGGATCGGCCGACGACGGTGACGGCATTCCAAAAGTATTACTAAGAGTCAGAGACACCCAGGTCAATGACGGTTGCCCGAACGGGCACAGGAAGCGCTTTCGCGTGACCGAAGGCACGAGGCATCGCGCCCGGATCCTTTCCTTAACCGTCCGGCAAATTACAGGACGGTAAAAGGGCGGGCTGCCGGACCACCCTCGAAGTAGGCAAGAAGCGACAGGAGGCGGCAGTTGACAACGTTGACCTGGACAGATAGCGTTTCTTTCTGCTATGAGCACCTAACCTTGC
Source organism: Streptomyces sp. NPDC048191 (assembly GCF_040652655.1). Classification (NCBI taxonomy): domain Bacteria; kingdom Bacillati; phylum Actinomycetota; class Actinomycetes; order Kitasatosporales; family Streptomycetaceae; genus Streptomyces; species Streptomyces sp. NPDC048191. The sequence goes on along the minus strand of NZ_JBEZMO010000011.1, from coordinate 172,909 downwards.
ATTTGGCACTCGACCGGAAAAGCTGCGGACGACCCGAAACAAGGTCAGCCGGACATTGACCGAAATGATTCGGTTCAGGTTTCCCGACCACACACGGTCGTACCAGCGGTAAGAATCAGCACATCAATGCGACCAGCGCGGGAAGTCCGCCCTCGGTACGCGACAAAACAGGGGACCACAGGATGCGACGCCTCTCTCCGGAAGGCCCGATCGCCCTGCTACGCCCGCGTATCGCAGGCCGTAAGGAGTTGCCCGCCCGGACCCGGGGAAAGTCCGGCGCGCCGCCTTCGTGACCGGGCCTACGCAGTCACAAAATTCCTCTTGCACCGCCGCACAACGTCGCCCCGAGACCTGAGAAACGGGGCGGACCTCACTCGGAAAAGAAATCAGGGGGGACCCGCGATGCAACTTTTCGGCCGTTCAAGAGAACTACAGGTTCTGAGTGAGGCATTCAACGACAGCACACGGGGGCACGGCCGGCTGGTGGTCATCACGGGCGGCCCCGGATCCGGCAAAACCCAGCTGATGCATGAATTCCTCACCACGCTGAACAGCACCGACGCGCGCATACTGACCGGTACGGCCTGTGCGACCGAGCAGGACCAGCCGATGAGTCTTGCGCGGCAATTACTCCGGAACGCCGAGGCCGAGTGCACAGTATCGCGGCACGCCCCTCCCCCGGCGTACTCCCCGGCGGAAAACCGCCGTCCCGAGGAGGGCGGGCACGAGCGGGCGCACCCGCACACAGCCGAGACGGCCGAGTACCTCCTTCGCCTCGTGGGCGACGAACACCCCCTGGTCATCACCGTGGACGACGCCCACGCCATGGACCGGGCCTCCTTGCACACCGTCGTCCATCTCCTGCGCCGCAGCCGCTTCCGGCGGGTTCTGGTGGTGTGCGCCACCTCAGGGCATTTCGGCGAGATACGCTCCCCCGCGCACACCCACCTCCTGCGCCAGCCGCACCGGCGGGTACGCCTGGCTCCGCTGTCGGAGACGAGCCTCGGCGAACTGCTCGCCGCGCACGCCGGGCGGACCCTGCCGGAGAACGTCCGCAGCGCCTACCACCGGGCCACCGCCGGCAGTCCCCTGCTGGTGCACGCCCTGCTGGACGACGGAACGCGCTACGGCCCCGAGATCGGCCGACCCATCGCCGGCGCCGCCTACCGCCAGGCCGTGTTGTCGCTGCTGCACCGCGGCGAAGCGGGCCAGGTCCGGGTGGCCCGGGCCCTGGCCGCCCTCGGTACCGCCGCGGGGGCCGTACCCCTCGGCGAGCTGACCGGCACCACACCGGCCGGCACCCAGGAAGCCGTCGACGCGCTCAACTCCTCGGGACTGCTTGACGGTTACGCCTTCCGGCACCCGACCGCCGCCGCCACGGTCCTGGAGGACATGGCGGCCGCCGAGCGCACCGGGCTGCACCGCCGGATCGCCCACCTGCTGTATCGTTCCGGCGCGCCCGCGGTGGAAGTGGCACGTCACCTCCATGCGGCCGACCTCGTCCCGGACGGCTGGGGCGCGGGAATCCTGCGCGCCGCCGCCGAACAGGCGCTGGCCGCGGACGAGGTGGAACGCTGCACCGACTACCTGGGCCTGGTCCTGCGCGACTGCGCCGACGACCGCGAACGCAACGCCCTGTCGGTGGCGCTGGCGCGCGCGGAGTGGCGCACCAACCCGGCAGCCGCCGGTCCCCATCTGGAGCCGCTGCGCGAGGCCGCGCTCGACGGTGACCTGGGGATGCAGGACACCGCCACCGTCCTGCGCTACCTGCTGTGGCAGGGCGACACCGAGCTGGCCGCCCAGGCCGTCGCCAGCCTCGTCCACGCGCAGTCGCCCGCCGACGCCCAGATCGTCACCGAGGTGGAATTCGTACGCCAGTGGTTCTACGGGGTGGCACTTCCCGGCAAGGGCGCCCCGGTCGCCGGTCTCGACTCCCGCCGCCGCCATGTGCGTGCCGACAGCAGTGGACTGGCCACCCGGGTGGCGGCGCTCATCGGCGGCGAGGCGACCGACGAGTCGGCGGCGGCCGTCGCCCAGGCCCTGCAGGGACATCAACTGGACCACCTCAACCTGGAGTTGGTCGCGATGTCACTCCTGGCGATCGCTCACGCCGACCGGCCCGCGATGGCCGCCGAGGCCTGCGACGCGCTGCTCGAGTGCTCCGTGGAACGCGGGGCGACGACATGGCGGGCCCTGCTCGGCAGCATCCGGGCGGAGATCGCCCTGCTCCAGGGCGATGTGACCACCGCCTCGCGGGGCGCGCTCGCCGCACTCGGCATCCTGGGCGCCCAGAGCTGGGGCGTGCTCATCGGCCTCCCGCTGTCGACGGCGATCGCCGCGCTGACCGCCATGGGCTCCTACGCCGAGGCCGAGGAACTGCTCGGTCACGATGTGCCGGAGCCGATGTTCCGTACCGTGTTCGGCATCCAGTACCTGCGTGCCCGCGGCCACCACTACCTCGCCACCGACCGGCCCTTCGCGGCGCTCAACGACTTCGAGACCTGCGGACGGCTGCTGCGGGAAGGCAACCCCAGTCTGCAGAAGGGCATCCCCTGGCGGTCCGACCTGGCCCTGGCCAACCTGCGGATCGGCAAGGCCCGCACGGCCCGGGAGTGGGCCGAGAAGCAGCTGCAGCTGCCCGGCGGGCACAGTTCCCGGGCCCGAGCCATGGCACTGCGCCTGCTGGCCGCGACCTGCAAGCCGCACCGCCGGGCCTCGCTGCTGCGCGAGTCGATCGACCTGCTCAAGGCCTGCGGGGACCGGTACGCGCTGGCCCAGGCCTACGCCGATCTGTCAGCGGCGCACTACGAGCTGGGTGAGTACGCCCGGGCCCGTCTGGTGGCCCGGCAGGCGGCGGGAGAGGCCGAGGCCTGCCGCATCGAGTCGCCGGTCGACGCGCATCTGCTGGAGGATCCGGTACGGCCCGAGAGCGCCGAGTCCGAGGACGGTCCCGCCATCCTGAGCGACGCGGAGTGCCGGGTCGCCGGGCTGGCCGCGCTCGGGTACACCAACCGCGAGATCAGCGCCCGTATCCACGTCACCGTCAGCACCGTGGAGCAGCACCTCACCCGGGTGTACCGCAAGCTGAACGTGGCCAGCCGTTCGGAGCTGCCGTCGAAGATGCTGGAGCACCGGATCCCGAAGCTGTCGGACCGCTGGGCGAGCACCCACTCGTCCGCCGGCTGAGCGGACCCGGGCGCGTCGGCGTCCATGGATCAGGGGCGCGGCCCCACCGGGGGTGTCACCGGTGGGGCCGCGCCCTGTCGGCCGTACGGCATCTCCGGCGTCCGCGGCCGGGTGGCCCGGGGCACCTGGCCGGTGTCCGGGGCCGCCGGCCGCGGACGCGTGGCTCAGCCGAAGCTGCCGAGCTCGTCGTCGAGGATGCCGAAGAGCTCGTCGGCGGTGGCCGTCTCCAGGCCGTTGCCTTCGGTGCGCCCGGCCCCGTTCTCCCGCCACTCCCCCGTGCCGTCCCACCGGGCGCTGAGGGTGCGCAGCCGTGCGGCCACCCGGGCCCGCTGCTCCTCGTCCAGCGCGGACGAGTCCAGCGCGGCGCCCAACGCCGCCTCCAGGCGCACCACTTCGGCCTCGATGTCGACGAGGTCACCGGAGGCGTCCCCGCCGAGCTCGGCGAACAGGTGCCGGGCGAGGGCGTCGGAGGTCGGGTAGTCGAAGGTGAGGGTGGTGGACAGCCGCAGGCCGGTGTCGGCGCCGAGCCGGTTGCGCAGTTCCAGGGCGGCCAGTGAGTCCACGCCCAGGTCGCCCAGGGACCGTTCGGGGTCGACGGCGCTGCCGGAGCCGTGGCCGAGGACGTCGGCGACATGCCCGCACACCGTCTGCACCAGCAACCGCAGCGCGTCGGCGCCACCCAGCCGGGCCAGCCGCTGCGGCAGCGCCTCGGCGGACGCCGGCGCCTCGGTCGCCGCCTGTGCGGTGCGCCGCGCGGCCGCCGGGGCGAGGCCCCGCACCAGGGCCGGGGCGTCGTCGGTGACCTGGACGCGGACCGGCAGCAGCAGGGCCCGGTCGGCGGCCCGGTTGTCCGCGGCGGTCAGCGCCCGGTCGAACAGGGTGAGTGCCCGGTCGGCGGGCAGCGGCAGGATGCCGTCGCGGGCCAGACGGAGTATCCCGGTCTCGCCGAGACCGGCCGCCATGCCCTCGCCGGTGTCCCACAGTCCCCAGCCGAGCGAGAGCGCGGGCAGCCCCTCGGCGCGGCGCCGTGCGGCCAGCGCGTCCAGGAACGCGTTGCCGGCGGCGTAGTTGGCCTGGCCCGCCGCGCCCAGTGTGCCGGCGGCGGAGGAGAACAGGACGAACGCGGCGAGCCCGAGGTCGCGCGTCAGCTCGTGCAGATGCCAGGCGGCGTCGGTCTTGGGCCGCATGACCGCCGTCAGCCGTTCGGGGGTGAGGTCGGTGAGCAGCCCGTCGTCCAGGACGCCCGCGGCGTGCACCACTGCGGTGAGCGGGTGCTCGGCCGGCACGGTCGCGAGCAGTGCGGCGAGCGCGTCCCGGTCGGTGGCGTCGCAGGCGGCGACGGTCACCGTGGCACCCAGGGCGGACAGGTGGTCCAGGGCACCGGGATCGGCAGGGCGGCCGCCGCGGCCGGCCAGGAGCAGATGGCGTACGCCGTGCCGGGTGACCAGGTGCCGGGCGATCCGCCGGCCGAGGCTGCCGGTGCCACCGGTGACGAGGACGGTGCCGTCCGGGTCCAGAGCCGGCGCTTCGGCCGTCTCCGCGTCGGCGATCCTGGCCAGTTCCGGTACGTACACCGTGCCCGTCCTGAGGGCGAGCTCGGGCGCGCCGGTGGCGACGGCGGCCGGCAGCGCGGCGGCCGAGGCGGGATCGCCGTCGGTGTCGACGAGCACGAACCGGCCGGGGTGTTCGACGGCGGCCGCCCGCACCATGCCCCAGATGACGGCCTGCGCCGGGTCGGGCGCGCCGTCGGCGTGTACGGCGACGGCGGACCGGGTGAGGACCACCAGCGGCTCGCCGTCGGCCGCCTCGGCGAGGTGCTGTCGCAGCGCGGCGAGGGCCTGTACGGCGCTCTCGCGGGCCAGCGCCGCCGGATCGGCGCCGGTTCCGGGGTCCACGGCCAGGGTGCGGGGTGCCGGGCCGTCGGTGCTCACGGGCAGCGGGGTCCACCGCACGCGGAACAGGTCGCCGGGTGCGGGCGTGGCGGCGTTCAACTGCTCGGCGGTGACCTGGCGGATGCGCAGCGAGGTCACCTCGGCCACGGGCGCCCCCGCGCCGTCGTACAGGCGCAGGGTCATGTGGTCGGTGCCGTGCGGGGTGAGGCGCAGGCGCACCGCCGTGGCACCGGTGGCGTACAGGGTGACGCCCTCCCAGGAGAAGGGCAGGGTCATCACGGTCGGGTCCTGGCCGTCGAGCAGGTCGATGGCGTGCAGCGAGGAGTCGAGCAGCGCCGGGTGCAGTCCGAAGCCGTCGGCCGCGGCGCCCTCGGGCAGGGCGAGTTCGGCGCACACCTCCTCGCCGAGCCGCCAGGCACCGCGCAGGCAGCGGAACAACGGCCCGTAGTGGTAGTCCTGTTCGGCCAGGTGGCCGTAGGTGCCGGTGACGTCCACGGGTACGGCTCCGGCGGGCGGCCAGCTGGTCTCGGCGGCCGGTTCGGGTGCGGTGCGCGGGGCGAGGACGCCGGTGGCGTGCCGGGTCCACTCGCCGTCCGTGCCCTCCGGGCGGGCGTGCACGGTCAGCCGGCGGCGCCCCTCGGCGTCGGGGGCCGTGGTGGCCACCTGGAGGTGGACGGCGCCGTGCTCGGGCAGGACCAGCGGCCGTTCCAGGGTGAGCTCTTCCACGTGCGGGCAGTTGGTGCGGTCGCCGGCCTGCACGGCCACTTCGACGAAGGCGCTGCCCGGGACGAGGACGACCCCCGCCACGGCGTGGTCGGCGAGCCACGGGTGCGTGGCCAGGGAGAGGCGGCCGGTCAGGGCCACGTGGTCGGCACCGGCCAGCTCCAGGGCGGCGCCGAGCATCGGGTGTCCCGTGGGCAGCTGACCCAGCCCGCCCGCGTCGGTGGCGGCGCCGGGCGCGTCGTCCAGCCACAGCCGCTGCCGCTGGAAGGCGTAGGTCGGCAGGTCGGTGCGACGGGCTCCGGTGCCGGCGAACACCCGCTGCCAGTCGACGGTCACACCGCGCACGTGGGCGGTGCCGAGCAGGAGCGCGAAGGTCTGCTGCTCGTCGCGGTCGCGCCGCAACGCCGGGACGAAGGCCGCCCGTTCGGCGTCGGCGACGGCGTGCGCGCCCATAGCCGAAAGGACGGCGTCGGGGCCGAGTTCGAGGAACGTGCGCACTCCGTCGGCCTCCAGCGTGCGGACGCCGTCGCCGAAGCGGACGGCCTCACGGACGTGCCGGACCCAGTACGCGGGGTCGCACAGCTCGTCCTCGCCCGCGCGCGCTCCGGTCACGTTGGAGACGACGGGAAGGGCCGGCGGCGCGTACCGCAGCTCGCGGGCGGTCTTCTCGAACTGCGCCAGCATCGGATCCATCAGCGGGGAGTGGAAGGCGTGGCTGACCCGCAGTCGCTTGGTCCGGCGGCCGAGGAAGGCCGCGGCCACGGCCTCCACGGCGGCTTCCGTGCCGGAGACGACGACCGCGCGGGGACCGTTGACGGCGGCGATGGACACCTCGGGGCCGAGGTACGGGAGCACCTCGGCCTCGGCGGCGTCGACGGCGAGCATCGCGCCTCCGGCGGGCAGCGCCTGCATCAGCCGGCCGCGCGCGGCCACCAGTTGGGCGGCGTCCGCCAGGTTCCACACGCCGGCGACGTACGCGGCGACGAGTTCGCCGATGGAGTGGCCGGCGAGCCAGTCCGGGCGAAGGCCGTGGGACTCCAGCAGCCGGTACAGGGCCACCTCGACGGCGAACAGCGCGCTCTGTGCGTAGCCGGTGTGGTCGAGCAGGTCGGCTTCCCCGGTGCCGGGCCGGGCCCACATCACCTCCCGCAGCGGGCGATCGAGGTGGGTGTCCAGCGCCTCACAGACCTCGTCCAGCGCCTGCCGGAAGACGGGGTGGGCGGCGTACAGCTCGCGGCCCATGCCGACGCGCTGGGCGCCCTGGCCGGTGAAGAGGAAGGCGGTCGCGCCTCCGGCTGGCCGGCCCCGGACCACGGGGTCGGCGGCGGTACCCCCGGCCAACGCGTCCAGCCCGGCGAGGAGTTCGTCGCGGTCGCGGGCGACGATCGCACCGCGGTGGGTGAGGGCGGCGCGGCCCGTGGCCAGCGAGCGGGCGAGGTCGGGCAGCGGCTGGTCGGCGACCGTGCGCAGCCGTGAGGCCTGGGCGGCCAGTGCCTCGGGAGTGGCCCCGGAGAGCACGAGGGGCAGGAGCGGGGCCGGTGCCCTGTCGGGTACGGGCTCTTCGGCCGGTGCCTCCTCGATGATCGTGTGCGCGTTGGTGCCGCTGATGCCGAACGACGACACCCCCGCCCGGCGCGGCCGGTCCGTCACCGGCCAGGCCCGCTCCTCGGTCAGCAGACACACACGGCCCGCACCCCAGTCCACCTTCGTCGACGGCTCGTCCACGTGCAACGTCCTCGGCAGCACCCCGTGCCGCAACGCCATGACCATCTTGATGACACCCGCGACACCGGCCGCCGCCTGCGTGTGCCCGATGTTGGACTTCACCGACCCCAGCCACAACGGCACATCCCGCCCCTGACCATAAGTGGCCAGCAACGCCTGCGCCTCGATCGGGTCACCCAGCGTCGTACCCGTCCCGTGCGCCTCCACCACGTCCACGTCGGCCACCGACAACCGCGCCGCCGCCAGCGCCTGCCGGATCACCCGCTGCTGCGCCGGACCGTTCGGCGCCGTCAGCCCGTTGGACGCACCGTCCTGGTTCACGGCCGAACCCCGGACCACCGCCAGCACCGGATGACCGTTCACCCGCGCGTCCGACAACCGCTCCAGCACGAGCATTCCGGCTCCCTCGGACAGGGCCGTGCCGTCCGCCGCCTCGGCGAAGGACTTGGCGTGGCCGTCCGTCGCGAGGTTGCGCTGCCTGCTGAAGTCCACGAACGTGTCGACCGTCGACATCACGGAGACACCCCCGGCCAGTGCCAGGGTGCACTCCCCGTGCCGCAGGGCCTGCGCGGCCAGGTGCAGCGCCACCAGCGAGGACGAGCACGCCGTGTCGACGGTGAGGGTCGGGCCCTCCAGGCCGAGGGCGTAGGCGACCCGGCCGGAGGCCACGCTGCCGAGGCTGCCGTTGCCGAGGTGGTCGCGCACGGCCTCGGGGACGTGCCGCAGGCGGCTGCCGTAGTCGTGGTACATGACGCCCGCGAAGACACCGGTACGGCTGCCGCGCACGGAGTACGGGTCGATGCCCGCCCGCTCCAGGGCTTCCCAGGACGTCTCCAGCAGCAGCCGCTGCTGCGGGTCCATCGCCAGGGCCTCGCGGGGGCCGATGCCGAAGAAACCGGGGTCGAAGTCGGCGGCGTCGTACAGGAACCCGCCCGCACGGGTGGAGCAGTGGCCGGCCTTGCCGGGCTCGGGGTCGTACAGGCCGTCGAGGTCCCAGCCCCGGTCGGCGGGGAAGGCGCCGATGCCGTCGCCGCCGTCGGCCAGCAGCCCCCAGAGCTCTTCGGGGGTGCTGACACCTCCCGGGTAGCGGCAGGCCATGGCGACGATCGCGATCGGTTCGTCCGCTTCCCGAGCGGTGACTTCGGCCGTCGACTCCGCCTGCGCGCCGAAGAGTTCCGTCCTGAGGTGTCCCACGAGCGCGCCGGCGTCCGGGTAGTCGAAGACAAGGGTGGCCGGCAGGCGCAGGCCTACGGCGTTGCCGAGGCGGTTGCGCAGTTCCACCGCGGTCAGCGAGTCGAAGCCGGCCTCGCGGAAGGAACGGCGAGGATCGAGCGTCATGTCGCTGCCGTGCCCGAGCACGGCGGCCACGTGGGTGCGGACCAGTTCCATGAGGGCCGCGTCGCGTTCGGCGGGGCCGAGGGCGGCCAGCCGGTCGGCGAGGCTCGCGGAGTCCGTGCGGGAGGCCGCGGTACGGCGGGCGCGTGCCGGGACCAGGCCCCGCAGGACCGCCGGGACGTCGGTGGCGCGGCGCAGGACGGTCAGGTCCAGGCCGACCGGGAGCAGCAGCGGCTCGTCGGCCCCGAGGGCGGCGTCGAGCAGGCGCAGTCCCTCCTCGGTGGGGAGGGGGCGGACACCGGCGCGCGCCATGCGGTCCACGTCGGCGTCGGTGAGGTGGGCGGTCAGTCCGGTGCGCTGCTCCCAGAAGCCCCAGGCGAGCGAGTGCGCGGGCAGTCCGTGATGCCTGCGGTGGGCGGCCAGCGCGTCGAGGAAGGCGTTGGCGGCGGCGTAGCCGGACTGTCCGGCTCCGTCGACCGTGCCGGCGGCGGAGGAGAACAGCACGAACGCGGCGAGGTCCAGGTCGCGCGTCAGTTCGTGCAGGTACCAGGCGGCGTCGGCCTTGGGGCGCAGTACGGCGTCCAGGCGCCCGGGGCTCTGGTCGGTCACCAGCCCGTCGTCGAGGACTCCGGCGAGGTGGACGACCGCGGTCAGGGGGTGGTCGGCGGGCATCGCGGCGATGAGCCCGGCCAGTTGCTCACGGTCGGCGGCGTCGCAGCGGGCCACGACGATCTCCGCGTCCAGGTCGGCGAAGTCGTCGGCGGCGGTGCCGCTGCGCCCGGCCAGCACCAGGCGGCGCGTCCCGTGCTCGGTGACCAAGTGCCGGGCGACGAGGGCGCCGAGAACGCCGGTGCCGCCGGTGATCAGTACAGTGCCGTCCGGGTCGAGTACCGGGGCCGGTCCGCGCGCGCCGGAGCGGGCCAGCCGCGGGACGTGCACCGTGCCGTCGCGCAGAGCGAGTTGGGGCTCGTCGCTCGCGTCGGCGGCGGTCACCGCGGCAGCCGCGTCGCCGTCGGCGCAGTCCACGAGCACGAACCGGCCGGGATGCTCACCCTGCGCGGCCCGGACCAGCCCCCACACGGCGGCACCCGGCAGGTCGGTGACGTCCTCCTCCCCCACCGCCACGGCACCCCGCGTGAGTACCAACAGCCGTGCCCGGGAGGTGCGTTCGTCGGCCAGCCAGTTCTGTACGGCGGCCAGGACCCGCTCGGTCGCACGGCGGGAACCGGTGACCGGGTCGCCGTCACCGCCGGCGCGCAGCACCACCCACTCGGGCATGGTGGCCGGCGCGGGCAGGCCCGGTTCGTCGAGGACGGTGTACTCGGGTGTCGGCGCGCCGGACACGGGCAGCGCCGGCCATTCCAGGCGGTACAGGTCGTCCATGTGCGCGGTCGACGTGAGTGCGGCAGGGTCGACGGGCCGGGAGACCAGGGCCTCGACCTCGGCGACCGGGGCGCCCGTGGGGTCCGCGAGCTGGAGGGACAGTGTCTCGCCGCCGTGCAGCCGGACCCGCAGGGCGGTGGCCCCGGCCGCGTACAGCGAGACCCCGGTCCACGCGAAGGGCAGGCGGGCGGTGCCCTGGCCGTCGGTGCCGAGGCCGTCGGCGTGCAGGGCGGCGTCGAACAGGGCCGGGTGCAGGGCGAAGGTGTCGGCGTCGAGGGGCAGTTCGACCTCGGCGAAGGTCTCGTCGCCGCGCCGCCAGACCGCCCGCAGGGCCTGGAAGGCGGGCCCGTAGTCGTAGCCGAGGCCGGCCAGGTGGGTGTAGGCGTCCTCGACCGGTACGGGCTCGGCGCCCTGCGGCGGCCAGGCGGCGAGGTCGAAGGCGGGCGCGGTGGTCTGGGGGGCGAGCAGACCGGTGGCGTGCCGGGTCCAGACGGCGGCGCCCTCGGGTCGGGAGTGGACGGTCAGCGCGCGGTGCCCGCTGTCGTCGGCGGCGGCCACGTGCAGCTGCAGCTGGACCGCGCCCCGGTCGGGCAGCACCAGCGGTGCCTGGAGGGTGAGTTCGGCCAGGTGTCCGCAGCCGAGGTGGTGGCCGGCGCCGAGCGCCAGCTCCACGAGGGCGGTGCCGGGCAGCAGGGTGGTGCCGGCGACGGCGTGGTCGGCCAGCCAGGGTGCGGTGGCGGTGGCGAGGCGGCCGGTGAAGAGGGTGCCGCCCTCGGCGACGGGGACGGCTGCGCCCAGCAGCGGGTGGCCGGTGGTCTCCAGCCCGGCCGTGCCGACGTCGCCTGCGGAAGCCGACCGCCCGAGCCAGTACGGCTCGCGCTGGAAGGGGTAGGTGGGCAGATCGGCGGAGCGTACCGGCATGCCGTCGAACACCGCGGACCAGTCGACCGGTACGCCGGCGACGAAGGCCTCGCCGAGGGCGGCCAGGAGGCGCTCGGGGCCGCCGTTGTCACGCTGCAGGGAGCCGATCCCGGTGATGTCGGCGCCCGCGTCGTCGGCGGTCTCCGCGATGCTGTGCAGGAGGACGGGGTGCGGGCTGCACTCGACGAACACCCCGTACCCGGCGTCGAGCAGGGTGCGCGTGGTCGGCTCGAACAGCACGCTCTGCCGCAGGTTGGTGTACCAGTAGCCGGCGTCCAGGGCGGTGGTGTCGAGCCGGGCGCCGGTGACAGTGGAGTAGAACGGCACCTCGGCGGGCCGGGCCCGAACGCCTGCCAGGTCGGCGAGCAGTTGCTCACGGATCGACTCGACATGGGCGCTGTGCGAGGCGTAGTCCACCGGGAGCCGTTTGGCGCGGTCGCCGCCGGCCACGATCGTCTCGCGGAGTTCGTCGAGGGCGTCGGCGTCGCCGGAGAGCACCACGGAGGAGGCGCCGTTGACGGCGGCCACCGCGACCCGGCCGTCGTGGCGGGCGACGAGCGCGCGCACCCGGGCCTCGGGCAGGGCCACCGACATCATGCCGCCGAGGCCGGAGAGTTCACGGGCGATGGCCTGGCTGCGCAGGGCCACGATGCGGGCGCCGTCGGCGAGGGAGAGCGCGCCGGCCACGCAGGCGGCCGCGATCTCGCCCTGGGAATGGCCGATGACGGCGGCGGGCCGGACCCCGTGTGCGCGCCACACCTCGGCGAGCGACACCATGATCGCCCACAGCACGGGCTGGACGACGTCCACCCGCTGAAGCGGACGGCGCGCCCGCACGGTCTCGATGAGGTCCCAGTCGGTGACGGGTGCGAGGGCCGCCGCGCAGTCGGCCATGGTGGCGGCGAACACGGGTGAGGTGTCGAGCAGGTCGGCGGCCATCCCGGCCCACTGCGAGCCCTGGCCGGGGAAGACGAAGACGATCCGGGACTCCCCCGCCGGCCTGCCGCGTACGACGTTCGGCGCGGTACCGCCCTCGGCGAGCACGGTCAGGCCCGCGGTGAGGGCGGGCAGGCCGGCGCCGGTGACGACGGCCCGCTCGTCCAGCGCGGCGCGCCCGGTGGCGAGTGTGTGGGCGATGTCGGGGACGGGGTCGGTGCCGGCGGTGAGGTGGGCGAGGAGGCGGCGGGCCTGGGCGGCGAGGCCCTGCTCGCCCTTGCCGGAGAGCACCAGTGGGAGCGGTCCGGTCCAGGAGGGCTCCGCGGCGCGTGGCTCTGGCTCGGGGGCGGCCTCGAGGATGACGTGGGCGTTGGTGCCGCTGATGCCGAAGGAGGACACGGCGGCGCGGCGGGGCTCGCCGTCCTCGGTGGGCCAGTCGCGGGCCTCGCGGAGCAGTTCCACGGCGCCGGCCGCCCAGTCGACCTGGGAGGTGGGCCGCTCGGCGTGCAGGGTCTTGGGCAGTCGGCCGTGCCGCATGGCCATCACCATCTTGATGACGCCCGCGACACCGGCGGCGGCCTGGGTGTGTCCGATGTTGGACTTGACCGACCCGAGCGACAACGGCTCGCCACCGGGCCGGTCCTGGCCGTAGGTGGCGAGCAGGGCCTGCGCCTCGATCGGGTCGCCGAGCGGGGTGCCGGTGCCGTGGGCCTCGACGGCGTGCACCTGGCGGGGTTCCAGGCGGGCGCCCGCGAGGGCGGCGCGGATGACGCGCTGCTGGGAGGGGCCGTTGGGCGCGGTGAGGCCGTTGGAGGCACCGTCCTGGTTGACGGCCGTGCCGCGCACGACGGCCAGCACGCGGTGGCCGTTGCGGCGGGCGTCGCCGAGCCGTTCCAGCAGGAGCAGGCCGGCGCCCTCGCCCCAGCCGGTGCCGTCGGCGCCCTCCGCGAAGGACTTGCAGCGGCCGTCCTCGGCGAGGCCGCGCTGGCGGGAGAAGTCGATGAAGGTGTCGGGGGTGGACATCACCGTCACGCCACCCGCGAGGGCCAGGCCGCACTCGCCGGTGCGCAGCGCCTGCACCGCGAGGTGGAGGGCGACGAGCGAGGAGGAGCAGGCGGTGTCGACGGTGACGGCGGGCCCCTCCAGGCCGAGGATGTAGGAGACGCGTCCGGAGGCGACGCTGCCCAGGTTGCCGTTGCCGAGGTAGCCCTCCACGCCTTCCGGTACCTCGGTGAGCCAGCTGCCGTAGTCGTGGTACATGACGCCCGCGTAGATGCCCGTGCGGCTGCCGCGCAGGCTGTGGGGGTCGATGCCGGCCCGTTCGAAGGCCTCCCAGGCGGTTTCCAGCAGCAGCCGCTGCTGGGGGTCCATGGCGAGGGCCTCGCGCGGGCTGATGCCGAAGAAGCCGGGGTCGAACTGCGCGGCGTCGTAGAGGAACCCGCCCTCGCGTACGTGTGTCCTGCCGGGCGCGTCGGGGTCGGGGTCGTAGATGCCCTCGACGTCCCAGCCGCGGTCCGCGGGGAAGTCGCCCACGGCGTCGGTGCCGGCGTCGACCAGCTGCCACAGCTGCTCGGGCGAACCGACGCCGCCGGGGTAGCGGCAGCTCATCGCGACGATCGCGACGGGTTCCTGCGCCGCCTCGGTGATGTGGTCGTTCTGCCGGCGCAGCCGCTCGTTCTCGAGCAATGACTCGCGCAGCGCCTCGACGATCTGCTCGACGGATGTGTCCACGGTCGGTGTCGCTCCCTGCTGGTTCGGCGGCGCTGGTGAGGCGGTGGGCGTGCGCCGGGGACGGGGGCCCGGTGGCCGACGCGGCGCGTCGTCGGGCACCGGGCGGGGGTCAGTGAGCGCCGCCGCGGTCGAGCGCGGCGCGCACGAGGTCGGCCACGGCCATGGACTTGATGTCCAGGGACCGGTCGGCGCCGGCGGGGGCCGCGTCCGGCTCGGACAGCTTCAGCAGACTGTCGAGCAGGCCGGCTTCCCGGATTCGGGCGACGGGGATGCGGGAGATCAGCGCCCGCACCTCGTCGTCGGCGTGCGGGAGTTCGGCGGGCCCGGGGTCGGTCGTGTCCGGCAGCAGCCGTTCGCGGAGGTGAGTGGCGAGCGCGGCCGGGGTGGCGTAGTCGAAGATCAGCGTGGACGGCAGGCGCAACCCGCTGACCGCGTTGAGCCGGTTGCGCAGTTCGACGGCGGCGAGCGAGTCGAAGCCGAGTTCGGTGAAGGCGCGGCGCGGCTCGACGGCGGCGGGTCCGGCGTGCCCGAGAACTGCGGCGACCTCGGTGCGGACCGCTTCCAGCACCGTGTGCTCGTGGTCGGCGGTGGGGAGTTCGGCCAGCTGCTCGCCCAGTGTGCGGGCCCGGAGGCCGGGGTCCGGGCGGGCGGTGACTCCGGCCAGGGTGCGCAGCACGGCCGGAAGGTCGTCGCCGCGCCGGCGCAGGGCCGCGGTGTCCAGCCGTACCGGGACCAGGGCGGGGCTCGCGGAGGCGACGGCCGCGTCGAACAGGTCCAGTCCCTCGTCCGGGTGGAGGGCGCCGATGCCGGAGCGTTCGATGCGCTGCACCCCGGCCGCGTCCAGGCCGGCGCCCATGCCGCCGCCGGACCACAGGCCCCAGGCGAGGGAGGTGGCGGGCAGGCCGAGGGCGGCGCGGTGGGCGGCCAGCGCGTCGAGGAAGGCGTTGGCGGCGGCGTAGTTGCCCTGGCCGGAGGCGTCGACGGTGCCGGCGGCGGAGGAGAACAGCACGAAGTGGGACAGCTCCCGCTCCGACGTCAGTTCGTGCAGGTGCCAGGCGGCATCCGCCTTGGGCCGGAGCACGGTGTTCAGTCGCTCCGGGGTCAGGGTGCCGATCAGGCCGTCGTCGAGGACGCCGGCGGTGTGCACGACGCTGTCGACGGGGTGCGCGCGCAGCAGGGCGGTGAGCGCCGTGCGGTCGGAGACGTCGCAGGCGACGATCTCGGCGTCGGCTCCCAACGCGCTCAGATCCGCCCGCAGTCGGGAGGCGCCGGGTGCCTCGGGTCCACGGCGGCTCGTGAGCACCAGGCGGGTGACGCCGTGCCGCTCGGCCAGGTGACGGGCGACCAGGGCGCCCAGTCCGCCGGTGCCGCCGGTGACGAGGACGGTGCCCCAGGGGCGGTCCGGCCCCGGGGAGTCGTCGGCGCGGACGAGGCGGGGCGCGTACGCCCGGCCGTTCCGCCACCGCACCTCGGGCTCCCCGGAGTCGAGCAGGGCGGCCAGCGCGGCCCGGTCCGGTACGGGGCCGTCGGGGGCGGCTCGTGCGACGAGGAGGATCCGGCCGGGGTCCTCGGCCTGCGCCGCCCGTACCAGTCCGTGAGCGGCGGCGTCGGCGAGTCCGCCCCCGGTGAGGACCACGAGCGCGGAATCGGCGTAGCGGGCGTCGGCCGACCAGGTCCGCAGGGTCTGAAGTGTGCGGCCGAGGACGGCCCGTACGACGTCGGGCAGTTGGTCGCCCTCGGCGTGCGGAGCGTTGACCGGCAGGATCACCACGTCGGGCACGGTGCTGGGGAGCGCGTCCAGGTCGGCGTGCACGGGGGCGCCGAGGCCGAGGTCGTCGTCGCCGAGGATCGCCCAGGTACGGCGGTCGGGGCGCCCGGCGGCCTCGGGCAGCGGTTCGCCGGTGACGGTGTAGAGGTGGCGCTGCTGCCGGGTGAGCCGGTCGGCGGCGACGGGGCGGGTGACGTACGACTCGACGGTGGCGAGGGTACGGCCCTCGGTGTCGGCCAGTTCGATGCGGGTGCCGTCGCTGCCCGGTGTGACACGGACGCGGGCAGTGAGGGGGCCCTGGGTGTGCAGGGCGACCCCCGACCATGCGAAGGGCAGGGCGATGCCCCCGCCGGTCTCCGCCGCACCGTCCAGGAGGGACGTGACGTGCAGGGCGGAGTCCAGCAGGGCCGGGTGCAGGGCGTGCCGGGAGGCGTCCCGTCCGGCGTCGGCGGGCAGTTCGAGTTCGGCGAGCAGGGTGTCGCCGTCCCGCCAGGCGGCCCGTACGCCGCGGAAGACGGGGCCGTAGTCGTATCCCTCGGCGTGCAGGCGCGGGTAGAGACCGGTGACGTCGAGCGGGGTGGCGCCGGGCGGCGGCCACACCCCGGAGGCGGCCGGGGGCGCGGCGGCGGGACCGGTGAGGGTGCCGGTGGCGTGCCGGGTCCAGCCCTCGTCCTCGGGGGCGTTCTCGGCGCGCGAGTGGATCTCGACGGTGCCGTCGGGGCCCGCGGCGACCTGGAGGCGTACGGCGGTGTCCGCGGGCAGCACCAGCGGGGCCTGCAGGGTCAGTTCCTCGACGACGGGGCGTCCGGTCAGGCGTCCGGCGTGCAGCGCGAGATCGACCAGCGCGGCACCGGGCACCAGCACCGTGCCCAGCACGGCGTGCTCGGCGAGGACGGGGTGGGTGGCGGTGGAGATCCGGCCGGTGAGCAGCAGACCTGCGTCGCCGGGCAGGTCCAGGCGGGCGCTGACCAGGGGGTGGTCGTCGGCGGCGAGGCCGTGCCCGGCGGCGTCACCGGCGGTGACGGCGGGTGTGGGCAGCCAGTGGTGGTGGTGGTCGAAGGCGTAGGTGGGCAGCTCGGCACGCCGCCCCGCGTAGGTCTCGTACAGCACCGACCAGTCGACGGCCGGACCCCGTGTGTGCACGGCGGCCAACGCTCCGAGCAAGCCGGGCAGTTGGGGAGTGTCCTTGCGGGCGGTGGAGACGAAGGCGATGTCCTCGGCGTCCGGCAGGCAGTCGGGGCCGACGGCGGTGAGCACGGGCGCGGCACCGAGTTCGAGGAAGGTGTCGGCGCCCTTCGCGGCCAGGGTGGTGACGGCGTCGGCGAACCGCACGGTCTCCCGCACGTGCCGTACCCAGTAGTCGGGGGAGCCGAGTTCGGCGGCGGTGGCCGGGGCGCCGGTGAGGGTGGAGACGATCGGCACGGCCGGTTCCACCGCCTCGATGCCGGTCATGACCGCCCGGAACGCGGCGAGCATGGGCTCCATGCGGGGCGAGTGGAAGGCGTGGGACACGCGCAGCCTGCGCGTGGTCGTGAAGCGGGCGGCGACCTCGGTGACGGCGTCCTCGTCACCGGAGATCACCACGGCACGGGGCCCGTTGACGGCGGCGATCCCGCACCGTCCGTCCAGCAGCGGCGTCACCTCGTCCTCCGACGCCTGCACGGCGATCATCGCGCCGCCCTCGGGCAGCTCCTGCATGAGCCGGCCGCGGGCGGCGACGGCGGTGACGGCGTCCTGCAGCGACCACACGCCGGCGACGTGCGCGGCGGCGAACTCGCCGACGGAGTGCCCGGCCAGCCAGTCGGGGCGCAGCCCGAAGGACTCCAGCAGCCGGTAGAGGGCGACCTGCAGGGTGAACAGGGCGGCCTGGGTGTACGCGGTCCGCTCCAGGGTCTCGGCGTCGTCGCCGAAGACGACCTCGGCGAGGGGGCGTTCCAGGTGCTTGTCGAAGAGTGCGGCGGTGCGGTCGAACTGCTCGGCGTAGACGGGGAAGGCGTCGTACCAGTCGCGGCCCATGCCGGGGCGCTGGGCGCCCTGACCGGAGAACAGGTAGGCCAGGGTGCCGTCGGTGGCGGTTCCGGTGACGAGCAGTCCGGGTGCCTCGGCGCCGCGGGCCAGGGCGTCCAGCGCCGTGGCGGCCTGGTCGTCGCCGGTCGCGAGGAGCACGGCGCGGTGGGGGTGGGTGCCGCGGGTGGTGGCGAGGGCCAGGCCGAGGTCGGCGGGGGCGGTGCCGGTCAGCTCCAGCAGGCGCCGGGCCTGGCCGCGCAGGGCTTCCGGCGACCGGGCGGAGACCGGGAGGGCGAGCACCGGCGGGGCGGTGGCGGGGTCCGCCTCGGGCGGCTCGGGCTCGGTGAACTCCTCCAGGATCACGTGGGCGTTGGTGCCGCTGATCCCGAACGAGGACACACCGGCCCGGCGCGGTCGGTCCGGCGCGGGCCACGGACGCTGTTCGGTGAGCAGGGCCACGGCGCCGGCGCTCCAGTCGACCTGGTGGGAGGGCGCGTCGACGTGCAGGGTCTGCGGCAGCACTCCGTTGCGCATCGCCATGACCATCTTGATGACGCCGGCGACACCGGCGGCGGCCTGGGTGTGTCCCATGTTGGACTTGACCGAGCCGAGCCACAGCGGGCTGTCCCCGGGGCGCGCGGCGCCGTAGGTGGCGAGCAGCGCCTGGGCCTCGATCGGGTCGCCGAGGGTGGTGCCGGTGCCGTGTGCCTCGACGGCGTCGACGTCGGCCGCGGTGAGCCCGGCGGCCGCCAGTGCGGCACGGATGACGCGCTGCTGGGAGGGGCCGTTGGGGGCGGTCAGGCCGTTGGACGCGCCGTCGGAGTTGACGGCGGACCCGCGGACCAGCGCGAGCACCCGGTGGCCGGCCCGGCGCGCGTCGGACAGGCGCTCGACGACGAGCATGCCGACGCCCTCGCCCCAGCCGGTGCCGTCGGCGGCGGCCGCGAAGGACTTGCAGCGGCCGTCGGCGGCCAGCCCGCGCTGCCGGGCGAAGTCGACGAAGGTGTCCGGCGTCGACATGACGGTGACGCCGCCGACGAGGGCGAGGTCGCACTCGCCCTGCCGCAGGGCCTGGGCCGCCAGGTGCAGGGTGACCAGCGAGGAGGAGCAGGCGGTGTCGACGGTGACCGCCGGCCCCTCCAGACCGAGGGCGTAGGCGACACGGCCGGAGACGACACTGCCGAGGCTGCCGTTGCCGAGGTAGGCGGCGAGGTCCTCGGGCACCTCGGTGAGCCAGGTGCCGTAGTCGTGGTACATGACGCCCGCGAACACGCCGGTACGGGAGCCGCGCAGGCGGTGCGGGTCGATGGCGGAGCGCTCCAGCGCCTCCCAGGACACCTCCAGCAGAAGCCGCTGCTGCGGGTCCATGGCGGTCGCCTCGCGCGGGCTGATGCCGAAGAAGGCCGCGTCGAACTCGGCCGCGTCGTACAGGAAGGCGCCCTCGCGGGTGTAGGTGCGGCCGGGGGTGCCCGGCTCCGGGTCGTACAGCGCCTCGGCGTCCCAGCCGCGGTCCGCCGGGAAGCCGCCGACCGCGTCGACGCCGTCGGCGACGAGCCGCCACAGGTCCTCCGGGGAGCGGACCCCGCCGGGGTAGCGGCAGCTCATGCCGACGATGACGATCGGGTCGTCGTCGGTGGTGGTGCGCGTGGCGAGGGCGGTGGTCTGCTGCGGGCCGGTGCCGAAGAGGGTGTCGCGGATGTGGTCGGCGAGGGCACGGGAGGTGGGGTGGTCGAAGACGAGGGTCGCCGGCAGCCGCAGTCCGGTGAGGGTGCCCAGCCGGTTGCGCAGCTCCACGGCGGCCAGCGAGTCGAAGCCGAGGTCGGTGAAGGCCCGGCCGGGGTCGACGGCGGAGGGCCCGTCGTGCCGCAGTACGGCCGCCACTTCGGCGCGCACCAGGTCGAGCAGGGCGCGGTCGCGGTCGGCGGCGGGCAGTGCGGCCAGCCGCGCGCCCGGCGCCGCCGGGGCGGTGCTCGCCGCGGCCCGGCGGGTCACCGGGCGCACCAGGGTGGTCAGCAGCGGCGGTATGCCGTCGGGGCGGCGGCGTACCGCGGCGGCGTCGATCTCCACGGGCACCAGGTGCGGCGCGCGCGAGCGGAGGGCCGCGTCGAACAGCTCCAGGGAGCGTTCGGCGGACAGCCCGGGGATGCCGAGGCGTGCGATGCGATCCTGGGCGGTGTCGTCCAGGGCGGCGCCCATGCCGCTGTCGGTGGCCCACAGGCCCCAGCCGAGCGCGGTGGCCGGCAGGCCGAGGGCGGCGCGGTGTTCGGCGAGGGCGTCGAGGTAGGCGTTGGCGGCGGCGTAGTTGCCCTGGCCGGGTCCGTCGAGGACGGCGGCGAGGGAGGAGAACAGCACGAAGTGGGCGAGGTCCCGGTCCTGGGTCAGCTCGTGCAGGTGCCAGGCACCGAGCGCCTTGGCGTGGAAGACCTCGTCGACCATCTCGTCGGTGAGGGTGTCGACGACGCCGTCGCGGACGGTGCCCGCGGCGTGCACGACGGAGTCGACGGGGTGCTGGTCGAGCAGGCGGCGCAGTGCCGCGCGGTCGCCGACGTCGCAGGCGGCCACGGTCACCTCGGCACCGAGCGCGGTGAGTTCGGCCTCCAGTTCCGGAGCGGTACCCCGGCGGCCGACGAGCACCAAGCGGCGCACGCCGTGGGTGCCGACCAGGTGCCGGGCGAGCAGCGCGCCGAGGCCGCCGGTGCCACCGGTGACGAGGACGGTGCCCCAGTCCGCGGCGGGGGCCGGTTCGGCGGAGGGCTGCGCGGTCAGCCGCGGAACGCTGAACCGGCCGTCCGCGAGGGAGAGTTCGGGTTCGCCGGTGGCTAGGACCTGACGCAGGTCGGCCTCGGAGGGCAGCGTCTCGTGCTCGACGAGGACGTAACGGCCGGGGTTCTCCGCCTGGGCGGAGCGGACCAGGCCCCGGACGGCCGCGTGGGCGGGGCCGGCGGGCGGGGTGACCACGACCAGGCGGGTCCCGGCGAGCCGCTCGTCCGTCTGCCAGCCGCGCAGCAGGCGCAGGACGTCGAGGACGTGTGCGCGTGCCGCGGTGGCGTCGGCGCCCGCCGGGCCGGGCACGCGGTGCACGACGGCGTCCGGGGCGGGCCCGTCGGGCAGGGCGTCGGCGGAGTCCGCGAGGACGGCGGTGCGCAGGGGTGCGGTGGTGGCGGGCCGGGGGTACGGCGACCACCGCACGGCGTACAGGACGTCGCCCGTCGGCACGGGTCGGGAGGCCAGCGCCTCGATGTCGGCCACCGGGGCGCCGGTGGCGTCGGCGAGGTGCAGGGCGATGGCGTCACCGCCGCCGCGGGTGATCTTCACACGGAGGGCCGACGCGCCGGTGGCGTGCAGGGTGACACCGGTCCAGGCGAACGGCACCAGCACCTCGGGGCGCGGCGGGGCGTCGAGATCGGCCGCGTGCAGGGCGGCGTCGAGCAACGCCGGGTGCAGGCCGAACCCGGACGCGTCGGCGGCGGCTTCCTCGGGCAGGGCGACCTCGGCGTAGACGTCGTCACCGTGCGCCCAGGCGGCGCGCAGCCCCTGGAAGGCGGGCCCGTAGCCGTAGCCCTGGCCGGCGAGGTCGGCGTAGACGTGCGTGGTGTCGATCGGCCGGGCTCCCTGCGGCGGCCACACGGTCAGGTCGGTCGCCGCGGGCGGGGCCGTGGCGGCGAGGATCCCGGCGGCGTGCTGGATCCAGGCGGCGGCCTCGTCGGCGCGGGAGTGGACGGTGACGGTGCGGCGCCCGGAGTCGTCGGGTTCGCCGACGGCGACCTGGACGGCGACGTCCGCGTCGGCGCGCAGCACGAGCGGGGTGCCGAGGGTCAGCTCTTCCAGGGTGTCCGTGCCGACGTGGCCGCCGGCGCGCAGGGCGAGTTCGACGAACGCGGTGCCGGGGAACAGCACCTGCCCGGCGATCACGTGGTCGGCGAGCCACGGCTGGGCCCGCGTGGACAGGCGCCCGGTCAGCACGACGCCCTCGGCGCCGACGGCGACCACGGCCGCCAGCAGCGGATGGCCGGCGGGGAGCTGGCCGAGGCCCGCGGCGTCGGTGGCGGTGCTCTGCTCCAGCCAGAAGCGGCGCCGCTGGAAGGGGTAGAGGGGCACGTCGATGCGGCGCCCGCCCAGGGAGGCGAAGTGCCGCTGCCAGTCGACGGGGACGCCCCGGGCGTGGGCGGCGGCGAGTGCGGTGACGGCCTCGCGGGCCTCGGACCGCTCGCGCCGGAGCACCGGCAGGAAGGCGGTGCCGGGTGTGTCGGTGCAGTCCGGGCCCATGGCGGACAGCACCACGTCGGGGCCGACCTCCAGGAACGTCCGTACCCCGGCGTCGGTGAGCGCGCGGACGGCGTCGTGGAAGCGGACCCGGGCACGGACGTGCTCCACCCAGTACTCGGGGTCGCACAGTTCGGCGGTGACGGGGGCGCCGGTGACGGTCGAGACGACCGGCAGTCTCGGCTCGGCGTAGTCCAGGACGTGCACGACCCGGCGGAACTCGGCCAGCATCGGTTCCATCAGCGGCGAGTGGAAGGCGTGGCTGACCCGCAGGCGCTTGGTGTCGTGGCCGCGTGCGGCGAGTTCGGCGGCGATGCGCTCCACCTCGGCGGCGTCGCCGGAGACCACCACGGCGCCCGGGCCGTTGACGGCGGCGATTCCGGTGCCCGGCGTGAGCAGCGACGCCACCTCGTCCTCGGCGGCGCGTACGGCGACCATGGCGCCGCCCTCGGGGAGTTGCTGCATGAGCCGGCCGCGGGCGGCGACGAGGATCGTCGCGTCCTGGAGGGTGAGCACGCCGGCCACGTGCGCGGCGGCGATCTCACCGACGGAGTGCCCGGCAAGCTGGTCCGGGGTGAGGCCCCAGCTCTCCAGGAGCCGGTGGAGGGCGACCTCCACAGCGAACAGGGCGGGCTGCGCGTACTCCGTACGGTGCAGCAGCCGCTCCTCCTCGGTGCCGGGCCCGGCGAACAGGACCTCCTTCAGCGGCCGGGCGAGCTGGAGGTCGAAATGGGCGGAGGTGTCCTCGAGGGCGTCGGCGAAGACCGGGTAGGTGGCGGCGAGTTCGCGGCCCATGCCGACGCGCTGGCTGCCCTGCCCGGTGAAGAGGAAGCCGAGCTCGCCGTCGGCGCGCGCTGCGACCGGCGCGTCCGCTGCGGCCAACTCCTCGAGCGCGGAGCGCAGTTCGGCGCGGTCGGCGGCGACGAGGACGGCACGGTCGGGCAGGGCGGCGCGGGTCGTGGCCAGCGAGTGGGCGAGGTCGAGGGGGTCCGTCTCGTCCAGCAGGGGCAGCAGATCGGCGGCGCGGGCCCGCAGGGCGGCTTCCCCCCGGGCGGACAGGGCGAAGGGCAGCGGTGTCCCGGCGGGCGGGGCCGGGCGCGTGTCCGCCGCGGCCTCCTCGGGCTCCCGGCCCTCCCCCGGGCCGCCGGCCGCCGGCGCCGGACGCTCCCTGACGCCGTTGTCCGCCGGCTCCGGCTGCTCCGGCTGCTCCGGCTGCTCCGGCTGCTCCGGCTGCTCCGGCTGCTCCGCCTGCTCCAGGATGACGTGGGCGTTGGTTCCGCTGACCCCGAACGACGACACACCGGCCCGCCGGACCCGGCCGGTCCGCGGCCACGCACGCTGCTCGGTGACGAGTTCCACGGCCCCGGACGACCAGTTGACGTGCGGGGTGGGCGCGTCGACGTGCAGGGTCGCCGGTATCCGCCCGTGCCGCATGGCGAGGATCGTCTTGATCACTCCGGCGACGCCGGCCGCGGCCTGGGTGTGCCCGAGGTTGGACTTGACCGAGCCGAGCAGCAGCGGGGCGTCGGCGGGGCGGCCCTGGCCGTAGGTGGCGAGGAGCGCGGTGGCCTCGATGGGGTCGCCGAGCCGGGTGCCGGTGCCGTGCGCCTCGACCATGTCGACGTCGGCGGCGGTGAGCCCGGCGTCGGCGAGGGCCCGGCGGATCAGCCGCTGCTGCGAGGTGCCGTTGGGCGCGGTCAGGCCGTTGGAGGCACCGTCCTGGTTCACGGCGGAGCCGCGCACGAGGGCCAGCACGCGGTGTCCGTTGCGGCGGGCGTCGCCGAGCCGCTCCAGGACGAGCACCCCGACGCCCTCGGCGAATCCGGTGCCGTCGGCCGCGGCGGCGAAGGCCTTGCAGCGGCCGTCGGAGGCGAGGCCGCGCTGCCGGCTGAAGGCGGTGAACACGCCGGGCCCGCCCATCACGGCCACACCGCCGGCGAGAGCGAGCGAGGACTCGCCCTGCCGCAGCGAGCGACAGGCCAGGTGGAGGGCGACCAGGGAGGCGGAGCAGGCGGTGTCGACGGTGACCGCCGGGCCCTCGCCGCCCAGCACATAGGCGACGCGGCCGGAGATGACGCTGGAGGCGTTCCCGGCGAGCAGGTAGGCGTCGAGCCCGTCCGGGGCGTCGTGCAGGCGCGGCCCGTACTCCTGCACCTCGGCGCCGAAGAACATGCCGGCCGGGGTGCCGCGCAGGGCCGTGGGGTCGATTCCGGCGTCCTCCAGGGCCTGCCAGGAGGTCTCCAGGACCAGCCGCTGCTGCGGGTCCATGCCGAGCGATTCGCGCGGGCTGATGCCGAAGAACTCGGCGTCGAACTCGGTGGCGGTGTCGAGGAATCCGCCGCTGCGGACGTATGTGCTGCCGGGTACCTCGGGGTCGTCGTCGAACAGGGCGTCCAGGTCCCAGCCGCGGTCCTGCGGGAAGCCGGACAGCACCTCGCCGCCCTCGGTCAGCAGCCGCCACAGGTCGGCGGGCGAGGAGATGCCGCCGGGGAACCGGCAGCCGATGCCGACGACGGCGATCGGTTCGTCGGCACCACCGTCACCGGACGGCTCGGGGTGGTCCTCCGCCGTGCCGTGCACCTCCGCGAGGAGCCGGGCGGCCAGGTCGTGGACCGTGGGGCAGTCGTAGGCGAGGCCGACCGGCAGCTCCAGACCGGTCCGCTCGGTCAGCCGCCGGTGCAGGTCGACGGCGGCGAGCGAGTCGAGTCCCAGTGCGGCGAGCGGGGCGGCCGGGTCGAGCGAGTCCACGGTGCCCGGCCGGGCCGCTTCGATCGCCTCGGTCACGGCCGTGCGCACCAGTTCGGTCACCAGCCTGCGGTGCTGGGAGGGTACGGCCGTGGCGAGCCGTCGTCCCAGAGTCGAGTCGGATCCGGGCCCGTTCATCCACGCATCTCCACTTTCGGCCGACACCGTTGTTCCTCACTTTTTCCACACGCTAGTGACGGCCTCCGAAAGGCCACACCCTTAAGCACCCCTAGGGGCGGGCCCGTTCCAGGACCGTCGCGTCCTGCGGGTCGTGCCGGTCGAACGAACGGCGCACATAAGACAGGGAGTCGAGCAGATCGGCGGAGGTGATGCCCTCGGCCGGGCGTACGTCGGCGATGCCGTCCAGCGGCATCCTTCCGATGTCGGACCAGCGGAGCCGGCCGTCCCCGTCGATGTGACTGCGGCTGAATCCGGCGTTGTCCGGGTGCAGACAATAGGGAACGTCGAGAAACCCTCTGTCGAACGCCGTGAGCAGGGCCGCGCCGAGGTCGTCGTCCAGCTCCAGCACCGCGTCGACCAGCGCCGAGGCCTCCGCGTACGTCTCGGTGCCGGTGCCGTCGAGCGGGGCGCGCGGCGTGCGCGCGGCCACCTGTGCCGCGTATTCCAGGGCGGCGACGTTCTCGGCGACGGTCGGAATGCGACGGGATTCCGCGACCGTTTTCACAATGAGCCGTTCGGAACCGCTGGCGACGGCGAGTTCGGCCGCTTTCCCGAGCAGTCGGCGGGCGCCGTGCTCGGTTTCCGGAAAGAGCCCCATGTAGGCGTAGACGACGACGTGCCATTCCGTGTCCGGCAGGAACCGCGCGCACAGTGCGCGCAGCGCGGCCACCGCTTCGGCATCCTGCCGCGGATCGGTCTGCTGGGCGTAACTCACCGAAATGCTGCGGACACCGTGGCGGTGGAAGAACATCGCCTCGAGCACGCTTACGGCGACGAGCAGACCGGGCGGGCAGAGCTGGCCGAGGACGCAGCCCCCGAAGGTCTCCAGGTGCGGTTCCGCGCCCGACTCCCGCAAGGTGGCCAGCAGTTCGCAGGAGGCCGCCCAGTGGGCGACGGACTCGCCGAGCGGGACGCGGCCGTAGGGCAGGCAGTAGGAGACCGGCCCGCCCTCGGAGGCGTCGAGTCCGACGGCCATCAGCGCCCGGAAGATGTCCCGCGGCGCGGCCGAGCCGTGCCTGACCTGGACCGGGAAGTCGGGGCCGTGGATCCCGTCGAGCACCTCCAGGGTGGTCGCCGTCCCGTGGCTCACCAGCGGATAGCCGTTGAGGGCGACGCCCTCCAGCACGGCCAGCTTGGCCGACTCCAGGTCGCCGACCCGGGTGTAGCTGTCCAGGGTGATCGTGCCGACGGTGGTCGCCGTCGCGTCGCGGGTGGCGAGCAGCCCGGCCCGCATCCGGTCCGGGCCGCTCATCCCCATCCGGGGCTGGACCACCAGCCGCCCGGCGTCGTGAGCCCGGCGCACGAACGCGCCGAACCCGACGCCGGTCACACCAGGGCCCGCTGCGCAAGCGCGTCGAGCATCCGCCGGAAGGCGGCGACGCCCTCGGCGCTGTCGTCGAACACCGCGTCGTAGCCGGCGGCGCCGAGCGCGGCCGTCTCCTCGCTGCCGCAGGGTCCGGCGATACCGAGCTTGCCGCCGATGACGGCGGGCACACCGGTGAGTTCGGCGTGCTCGCGCAGCCGGGTGATGGTGCGCATGCCGTCGTGGTAGCCGTGGCCGTTGACGCTGCTGACGACGATGAGGGCGGGCCGGTGGGCCAGGGCCTCGGTGATGAGCAGGTCCTCGGGGACGCAGGGGCCGAGGTTGACCACGCGGTGCCCGTGCTCTTCGAGGAGGAGCTGGAGGTAGACGAGGTTCCAGGTGTGGGAGTCGGAGATGCCGCCGGCGACGAGCACGGGCCGGTCGCCGGGGGCGGGGGTGATCGGGAAGGGGCTCATCACAGGGCCTGTCCGTGGTGGTAGGTGCGTGTGTGCTGGATTCGGGAGACGGATACGACGTCGTCGCCGCGGACGACGATCTCGGCGGGTGCGGGCCTGCCGAGGAACATCAGGAGGCTGGCCGTGGGGCCGTAGGCACCGGCGTTGGGCACGGTGAGCAGGTCGCCCGGCGCCGGCTCGGACAGCGGGACGTTCCGGCCGAGCAGGTCGCCGGGGGTGCACAGCGGCCCGGCGAGGCTCGCGGGTGTGCCGTCGACGCCGAGGGACTCGTACGGCTCGACGGACACGGGCATGATGCGGCCGAGGCCGGACATGCCGCCGAACGTGTTGATGCCGGCGTCGAGGACGACGTAGCGCTGGCCGCGGCTGTCCTTGACGTTGACGACCGAGGTGAGCAGGGTGCCGCTGTCGGCGACCAGGTAGCGGCCCGACTCGCAGCCGATCCGCGGGGCGCCCTCGCGCCAGCCGGGGAAGTGCTCGTCCAGCGACTCGGCGAGCGCGTCGCGCAGGGCGCCGTAGACCGGCCGCTCCCCCTGCACCGCGTAGGGTGCGGCGAACCCCCCGCCGATGTCGACGAAGCGGAACGCGACGCCGAGGGCGTCCTGGAGGGCGGCGGCGGTGGCGACGGTGTGGCGGAACTCGGCGATGAGGCTCGCCTCGTCCTTGGCGTTGCTCAGCGGGAAGAAGTGCAGCCCGGCGATGCTGGTGCCGGGCACCTCGCGCAGGTCGGCGGAGAGGCCGGGCAGGGTCTCGCCGTCGAAGCCGAACTGCGAGGGCACACCGGTCATGCGGATGCTGGTGGCCGCCGCGCCGGTGGCGTTGTTGACCCGGATCAGGCAGTCGGTGGTGATGCCCAGCCTGAGGGCGACCTCGCCGACGCGGCGCAGGTCGCCGTGGGACTCCGTCGAGAACAGGCGGACGCCTCGGGTCATCGCCTCGGTCAGTTCCTCCGCGGTCTTGCCGGGTCCGGTGTAGAGGATCCGGTCGCCGGGGAAGCCGGCCTGCAGGGCGGCGTCGAGTTCGCCGACGGAGCTGATCTCCGCGCGGCAGCCGCGGGCTCCGCCGGAACGCAGCTCGCGCAGCAGTTCGGGGTGCGGGTTGGCCTTGGCGGCGTAGAACACCTCGACCTCGTCGGGCAGCGCGGCGAAGAGGTCGTCGCGGGCCGCCGCCACCCGGTCCAGGTCGTACACGTAGGACGGGGTACCGAAGCGCTCGGCGAGCTCGGTCGGGGCGGTCACGGGGTGGTTCCTTCCAGGAGACGGGCGAGCTGCTTGCGGTCGTGCTTGCCGTGCGGGGTCAGCGGCAGCTCGTCGACGACGCGGCTCACACCGGGCACCTTGGCGGGCTCCAGCCGCAGCGACAGTTCCTTCAGCAGGGCGTGCGGGTCGATGTCGCCCTCGGCGAACACCGCCAGGTCGCGGCCGGAGGCGGGCGGCAGGACGGCGGCGGCGCGCACGCCGGGGATGTCGGTGGCGGCGGCCTCGATCTCGGTGGTGCTCATGCGCACGCCCTTGTGCTTGAACATGTCGTCGCGGCGGCCCTCGTAGTAGAGGAAGCCGTCCTCGTCCACATGGCCGAAGTCGCCGGTGTGCAGCCTCAGTCCGCCGTCCGGGGCGGGGCGGAAGGCGCGAGCGGTCTGTTCCGGTGCCCGCCAGTAGCCGGGCATGACGTGGGGTCCCTCGACGACGATCTCGCCGGTCTGCCAGGGCTCCAGCGTCCTGCCCTCGTCGTCGACGGCGAAGGCGCGGGTGCCGGGCAGCGGGCGGCCCACCGAGTCGGGCTTGGCGTCCTGGTACGCGGGCGGCAGCACGGACACGCGTTTACATTCGGTCTGCCCGAACTGGATGACCACCTCCGCGCCGGGGAAGGCCGTGCGCAGCCCGTCGGCGGTCGACTTGGGCAGCGCGGCACCGGTGTTGGTGAACATGCGCACCCGGGACTCCCGGCCCGGTTCGCGTTCGGCGAGGGCGACGATCATGGTGGCGAGGGACGGCACGATCGGGACGACGGTGGCGCCGGTCTCCCGGATGCGGCGCAGCAGCACCAGGTCGGACTCGCCGTCGGCGAGCACGAGTTCGCTGCGGCCGGCGGCGGTGAGCAGCACCTTGTACAGGCCGTAGTCCCAGGAGATGGGGAAGCGGCAGAACACCACGTCGTCGGGGCGGTAGCCGAGTTCCAGGTTGATGGCCTCGGTGGCGAAGACCATCCGGCCGTGCGGGCAGATCACGGCCTTCGGGGCGGCGGTCGAACCGGAGGTGTAGACGAGCACGGCGATGTCCTCGGGGCCTGCCTGCCCACCGCCGGAGCGGGCCTCGCGCTCGCGCAGGGCGGTGATCTCCTCCCACGCCTCGCCGAGGCCGAGGACCGGTACGCCTTCGGCGAGGGCGGCGATCCGGTCCACAGCCGCATCGGTGACCACGACCAGCGAGGGTTCGGCGTTCTCCAGGACCGCCCGCAGGTGGTAGTCCTTCATGCCGGTGTTCACCGGGACCAGGACGGCACCGCGGCGCGCGGTGCCGTACATCAGCGCGACCAGTTCGCGGGTGCTGGGCAGTTGGACCAGGACCCGGTCGCCGAGGCCGATGCCGTGCTCCTCGAGCCAGGCGTCGACGGCGTGGCTGTGGGCGAAGAGCTCCCGGTACGTCCACCGGCCGGCGGCGTCGGCGACCGCCGGGGCGTCGGGGCGGTCGGCGGTGGCCTCGTCGAGCAGGTCGTGCACCCGGGCGTCAGTACGGGCCCGCACTGTCGGTTGACCGTTCACTGCGACTCCTGCCGCCTTTCGTGTGTGCGTCCCGCCCCGGCGGACTGCCGCATGGCCGTGGCCCGGGAGGCGAGCTTTCTGCGATCGGTCTTGCGGTTGGAGTTGAGGGGGAGGGCGTCCAGGTGGTGGTAGGCGCGCGGGACGACCGCGCCCGGCAGCAGCTCCCGCAGATGGCGGGCGAGCCGGGCGGGCGGCACCGGTTCGCCGGTGTGGAAGACGGCCAGCTCCACCGTGCCGTCCACGGGCACCGCCACGGTCACGGCGTCCTCGACACCGGGACAGGTGCGCGCTGCGGCGTCCACCTCGGCCAGTTCCACCCGCACCCCGTGCACCTGGACCTGGGCGTCCTGCCGGCCCAGGTAGTGCCAGCCGCCGTCGGCGGCGCGCCGGACCCGGTCGCCGGTGCGGTAGAAGCGGTGACCGTCCCATTCCAGGAACCGTCCGGCGTCGTCGGCCGGGTCGAGGTAGCCAGGGGTCGACTGCGGGCCGGCGATGCACAGTTCGCCCTCGTCACCGTCGGTGGGCGCACCTTCGGCGTCCAGGAGCAGCGTCTCGTGGCCCGGGTGTACGGCGCCGATGGGCACCATGTCGTTGAGGTACCGCCCCGGTGTCCAGCGCTGGGCGGTGACGGTGATGGTGAGTTCCGTCGGACCGTACAGGTTCTCCAGCGTCGCGCCCGGCGCGGCGGCTGCCCAGTCCCCGGCGTCCTTGCAGCTGAGCGCCTCCCCCGCGAAGAAGCTCCACCGCAGCGACGGCAGCGCGCCCGGCTCGAGCCCTCCGGTGCGGCGCACCAGGGTGATCGCGCTGGGCGTGGAGAACCACACGGTCATGCGCTGCTCGTCCACGAACTCCGGCAGGTGCGCGTACGCCCGTGGCGGGACCGGTACGACGGCGGCGCCGGCCCCCCAGGCGCAGAACAGGTCGAACATGGCGCAGTCGAAGTTGAGGTCGAAGGTCTGCGAGAAGACGTCGTGCGGGCCGAAGTCGTAACGCTGGTCGAGCAGGTGGAAGTAGTGCGCGGTGTTGGCGTGGGTGACGGGCACGCCCTTGGGCCGGCCGGTGGAGCCGGAGGTGAACAGCACATAGGCGGTGTCGGAGGGCCGGGCGGGCATGGGGGCCTTCAGCGCGCTGTCCGCGTCGACGGCGAGCGACGGCATGGGCTGACCGCCGGGCGCGAACAGCGTCGGCAGGGTGAGGCCGGACGCGTGCAGGTCGGTGAGGGCGGGCAGGGCGTCGTCGTCGGCGAGCAGCGCCCCGACCCCGGCGGCCTCGATCATCTGCCGGGTGCGGGACGCCGGGAAGGCCGGCTGCAGCGGTACGACGGTGACGCCGCTGTACAGGCCGGCCAGCAGGGCGGTGTACGCCGTGGGGCCCTTGCCGGCCAGCACACCGACGGCGGGCGGCTCGTCGGAGAGCCCGGCCAGAAGGGAGCCGGCCAGGACCGATGCGCGTTCGTGCAGTTCGCGGTAGGTGGTGTCGACGCCGTCGACGCACAGCGCGGGCCGGTCCGGGGCGAGGGCCAGGCCGCGCACGAACCGGCCGGGCAGCGTGCCGTCCATGGTGGGGTCCACGGTGGCCGCCCGTCAGCTCGCGGCGCTGGGCAGCATGCTCCGCATGGTGTCCCACAGCACGCCGGGGGTGCGGAACGTCTCCATGGTCAGCGCGCTGTCGCGGAAGCGGAGCTGATAGGCCTCCTCCAGCGTGCCGAGCAGCTGGACGGTGCCGAGCGAGTCCAGGCCCAGGTCCTTCAGATCGGAGTCCGGGGTCAGCTCCTCCTGCGGGGGGAGGAAGGGCAGGAAGGGGCGGAGTATCTGTTCGAACCGGTCGTCCCACATGGGGGCCTCCAAGAAGTCGGTCGGGTCAGGCGGCGCGGGTACGGCGCCGGGGAATCATCGCCGACCGCGGCTGTGCGGCGACGACGTCGAAGTGGCGGGTCGTGCAGGGAACCCGGCCGAAGAGGGTGTCCGGCCCGGCCACACAGACGCGGCGGACGCCGGCGTCCTTGAGGGCCGTGGTGACGCTCGGCCAGTTCATCGGGTGGTCGAAGCCGTCGAGCAGCATGGTGCGCAGTTCCTCGCCGGTGTGCAGCAGCGTGCCGTCCTGGTCGGCGACGACGGGCAGCTTGGGGTCGGCGAAGGAGTAGCGCGACACCACCTCTCGTGCGGCCTTGTCACGCAGCGACCGGAACACCGAGGCGTGCATGGGGGGTCGCATGGTGTACAGCGGCAGGCTGCCGATGCCGCGCAGCCGCTCCTCCAGCCACGCCACACGCCGCTCGGACAGGGAGATCATGTAGAAGCCCTCGTCGACGTGGCAGGAGATCTCGTGCCACTCCCCCGCCTCGTCGAGCTCGGCGAGGATCGCGTCGAGGCCGTCGCGCGGTGCGCGGACGAAGGACAGGGTGACGATGTCCCGGTGCTCCTCGGCGAAGTACTCCTCCAGACAGCGGGCGATCCCGGCGGTCAGGCGGATCGCGTCGGGCAGCTCCAGGGCGCCGGTGTGGGCGATGGCCGCCTTCTCGCCGAAGCTGGGTCCGGCGACGATGTCGGGTTCCACGCCGAGGTGGTCCCGGGCCCAGTGCGCACAGGCCAGGCAGTTGACGAAGAAGGCGACCTGGGCGGCCTCGGTGTAGTCGCCGACGGACGTCCGGAAGGCGTCGACGAGCGAGTAGCCGAGGGCCTCGTCGGCGACCGCCACCAGGTCCCGGGCGTAGGGGCTGGCCACCATGAACCTGCCCACCTCGGAGAACGGGACGGGGCCCATGCCGGGGAAGACGAGAGCGGTGTCGTGTGCCATGGCGGGATCCCCGCCCCCTTTCACTGGTTCGTGCGCGTCACAGGTTCTCGGCCGTCACAGGCTCTTGAGGAAATCGGTCAGCACCGCGAAGAACCGCTCCGGTTCCTCCAGGTGCGGAAGGTGGCTCGACTCCTCGAAGATCTCCCAGCGTGCCCCGGGGATGTGGTCCTCGTACGGCTGGACGACCGCCGGGGTGGCCTCGTCGTGGCGGCCGCTGATCAACAGGGTCGGGGCACTGATCCGGTGCAGCTCGTCCACGATCGACCAGTCCTTGAGGGAACCGATGACATGGAACTCGTTGGGCCCGTTCATGGCGTAGTAGACCGTCGGATCGTTGTAGATCTCCATGAAGGAGGACAGGAAGTCACGGGGCCACGGCGTCACGCGGCACACATGACGGTCGTAGAAGACCCGCATCGCGGCCAGGTACTCGTCGCTGTCATAGGTGCCGGCCGCCTCGTGCCTCCGCAGGGTCTCCTCCACGCCCGGCGGCAGCTCGGCGCGCAGCCGGGCCATCTCCCGCAGCCATGTCGGGTACGAGGCCGGGGCGTTGGCGACGACCAGTCCGCGCAGTCCGGGCGGGGCGGTCATGGCGTGCCGGGCGCACAGGGGACCGCCCCAGGACTGACCGAACAGCACGTAGTCGTCGGCGATGCCCAACTGTTCGAGCAGATTGGCCAGTTCACGCTCGAAGAGTTCGACGGTCCAGAAGTCGGCGCCCTTGCCGGGCAGATGGGTCGAGCCGCCGTTGCCCAGCTGGTCGTAGTGGACGACGGGCCAGCCGTCCTCGGCGAGGCGGGCCAGCGGCAGCAGGTAGTCGTGGGTGCTGCCGGGCCCGCCGTGCACGGCGACGACGGCCGGCCGTCCCGCACCGAGCGCACCGGTCACCCGGTACCAGGTCCGGTACTCCCCGAAGGGGACGGTGCCCTTCGCGCTGGGATCCGGAGACACGCTGATCACCTCTGCTCGGCTGCGGGACGACGGCGGCCGGGGAAGTGACGCCGGCCGGGACCGGGAGAGCCGGGGCGACGGGCGCACCCGCCGCGCCGTCCGTGCCTCTGCCGTGGTCCGCAGCCGACGCTAACGGCCGCCACCCCGCCACCGGACCCCTAGCCGCCCCTAGGCGGTGCCAGGGGTTCCAGGGGTTCCAGGGGTGTCGAAGGGCACCGGTCCACTCGGGGCCGGAGTCCGTGCACCGGCCGCCGGGTGCGGGCGTTCACCGGTCACCCGGTCTCCGGCCGGTCCCTAGGGGCACCTAGGGGTTGGGGGCCCGGACCGCGGCTGCCTAGCGTGCGGGAGACGGCCGGCAGCGCCGCACCGGCGCCGAGCCCGGGCCCGCTCCGATGCCGGCGCTTCCGTTCCCTCCCGTGCGAAGAGGACATGATGACTGCACCTGCCGAACCGGCCGACGAGGCCGCGCTGCCGGAGTTTCCGATGCGGCGGGCCTGTCCCTTCAGCCCGCCGGCCGCCTACGCCGAGCTGCGCGAGACCGAGCCGGTCTCCCGGGCGCGGCTGAAGGTCAACGGCAAGCCGACCTGGCTGGTCACCCGGCACGACCTGTACAAGAAGCTGCTGGGTGACGCGCGGGTCAGCGCGAACCTGAAGCTGCCCGGGTACCCGCTGCAGGTGCCGGTGCCGGAGGAGACGCTCCAGTCGGTGCCGCTGACCTTCCTGTCCATGGACCCGCCGGACCACACGGTGCAACGCCGCATGCTCGCCCCCGAGTTCAGTGTCCGCCGGATGCGTGAGCTGCGGACGCGGGTGCAGCAGATCGTGGACCAGCAGATCGACCAGATGCTCGCGAAGGGCACGGGCGCCCCGGTCGACCTGGTCACCGCGCTGGCCCTGCCGGTGCCGTCCTTC
This sequence comes from Streptomyces sp. NPDC048191, assembly GCF_040652655.1. Taxonomy (NCBI): domain Bacteria; kingdom Bacillati; phylum Actinomycetota; class Actinomycetes; order Kitasatosporales; family Streptomycetaceae; genus Streptomyces; species Streptomyces sp. NPDC048191. The sequence continues at coordinate 138,915 of NZ_JBEZMO010000011.1, read as the reverse complement.
GTCATCTGCGAACTGCTCGGCGTCCCCTACGAGGACCACGGCCGGTTCGAGGAGTGGGCGTGGGCCATCATGAACCACGACATCAGCGACGAGGACCGGGGCCGCGCGCACTACGCACTCGACGCCTACGTGGACGGGCTGGTCACCGCCAAGGAGAGCGAACCGGGCGACGACATGATCAGCCGGCTGATCGAGTTCAACCGGCACGCCCCCGCGGTGGAGCACTCCGACATCGTCAGCATGTCCAAGCTGATGCTGGTCACCGGGCACGAGACCACCGCCAACATGATCGCGCTGGGCGTGCTGGCCCTGCTGGAACACCCCGACCAGCTCGCCGCCGTCCGCGCGGAGCCGGAGCTGATGCCGAAGGCGGTGGAGGAGCTGCTGCGCTTCTTCTCCATCTCCGACGCGGGGACCGCGCGGGTCGCCATGGAGGACATCGAGCTGGACGGAGTCACCATCCAGGCCGGCGAGGGCATCCTCCCGCTGAACAACGCGGCCAACCACGACGAGCGGGTCTTCCCCGACCCCGACCGCCTCGACGTCCGGCGCGAGGCCCGCAGCCACCTCGCGTTCGGCTACGGCGTCCACCAGTGCATCGGCCAGAACCTGGCGCGCATGGAGCTGGACGTCGTCTACACGACCCTGTTCCGGCGCATCCCGACGCTGCGTCTGGCCACGCCGGTCGACGAACTGCGGTTCAAGGACGACGCCATGGTCTACGGCCTGTACGAGCTGCCCGTCACCTGGTGACGGACCTTCCCCGCACCCGCACCCGTTCCTGTTCCTGTTCCGTCACCGAAAGGCAGCCATGACCCAGTCCGCCGACGCCGTGCCCGAGGCGGGGTCGCCGCTTCCGCGGTTCCCGATGCGGCGCACCTGCCCGTTCAGCGAGCCGCGCGAGTACGCCGAGATGCGTGCGCACGAACCGGTCTCGCGCGCCGCGCTGAAGGTGAACGGCAAGCCGACCTGGCTGGTCACCCAGCACGAGCACGTCCGGCAGGTGCTGGGTGACGGCCGGGTGAGCTCCAACCTGAAGCTGCCGGGCTACCCGCACCAGTTCCACATTCCCGAGGAGATGCTGGCGCAGGTCCGGCTGATGCTGCTGAACATGGACCCGCCGGAGCACACCGCCCAGCGGCGCATGCTCATACCGGAGTTCACCGCACGCCGGGTGAAGGAGCTGCGCCCGCGCATCCAGGAGATCGTCGACGAGCGGGTCGACGCGATGCTGGCCGCGGGCGGCCCGGTCGACCTGGTCACCGCCCTCGCGCTGCCGGTGCCCTCGCTGGTGGTCTGCGAGCTGCTCGGGGTGCCCTACGAGGACCATGCGCAGTTCGAGGAGTGGTCGGCGGCGATGATGAACCACGATCTGAGCCCGGCCGAGTACGGGGCGGCGGTCCAGGCCCTGGACACGTACCTCGACAAGCTCGTCACCCTGAAGGAGAACGAGCCGGGCGACGACCTCATCAGCCGCTTCCTGGAGAAGAACCGCACCGAGCAGGTCGCCGACCATGCCGACGTGGTGACGATGGCGCGGCTGATGCTGGTCGGCGGCCACGAGACGACGGCCAACATGATCGCCCTCGGTGTGCTGGCCCTGCTGCGGCACCCGGACCAGATGGCCGAGCTGCGGGCCGATCCCGCTCTGCTCCCCAACGCCATCGAGGAGTTGCTCCGTGTCTTCTCCATCTCGGACTCCGGCACGGCACGGGTCGCGCTGGAGGACATCGAGGTCGGCGACGTCACCATCCGCGCCGGCGAGGGCATCCTCGCCCTGAACAACGCCGCCGACCACGATGAGTCCGTCTTCCCGGACCCCGGCGCCCTCGACATCCACCGCAAGGAGGCCCGCAGCCACCTCGCGTTCGGCTACGGCGTCCACCAGTGCATCGGCGCCAACCTCGCCCGGGTGGAGCTGGAGACCGTCTACGGCACGCTGCTGCGCCGCATCCCCGGGTTGCGGCTCGCGGCCGAACCGGACGCCCTGCGCTTCAAGGACGACGCCATGGTCTACGGCGTCTACGAACTCCCCGTCACCTGGTGACGGCCGACCCGATCGGAGTCCCCCTCATGCGTGTCACCACCGAGCGCGACCGGTGCGTGGGTTCCGGCCAGTGCGCCATGCTCAGCCCGGAGGTGTTCGACCAGGACGACGCCGGTCTCGTGATCGTCCTGCGGGAGGAGCCGGCCGAGGACCTGCGCGAGGGCGTCCTCCAGGCGGCCGACCTGTGCCCGTCGCGCTCCATCCGCGTCGACGGCTGAGGAAAGGTGGCGGACAGCCCTCGCCCGACCCACGCCGCCCGCCGTCGCGGGCCGTGCCGACCGGGTCGACCGGCACCTCGCCGCCGGCCCGACGACCGGAAGATCCTCTGGGAGGCCGAGCCGTGAACCGCGTCGTCGTCGTCGGAGCGTCAGCAGGCGGCCTGACCACCGCCGAGGCGCTGCGCCGGGCCGGGTACGAGGGCGCGATCACACTCGTCGGCGACGAGACCGAGCCGCCCTACGACCGCCCGCCGCTGTCCAAGGACCTGCTGAGCGGCACCTGGGAGCCGCACCGGCTCGCGTTGCGTACCGCTTCCGAACTCGGCGCGCTGGCACTGGAGTTGCGTCTCGGTGTGCCGGCGACCGGGCTGGATCCGGTCGCCCGGTCGGTCCTGCTGGCCGACGGCGCCCGGATCGGGTACGACGCCCTGGTCGTGGCCACCGGCGTACGGCCGCGGCGCCTGCCGGGCACCGACGGCATCACCGGAGTGCACACCCTGCGGACCCTCCAGGACGCGTTGACACTGCGGGCCCGTCTGCTTCCCGGCCGCCGGCTGGTGGTCGTCGGCGCCGGATTCCTCGGCACGGAGGTCGCCTCCGTGGCCCGTGGCCTCGGCGTCGAGGTGACGCTGGTGGAGCCGGCTCCGGTGCCGTTGGCCGCGGCCGTCGGGGAGCAGGCGGGACGGTTCCTGACCCGGCTCCACCTGGACCACGGCGTCGACGTGCGCACGGGCGCCACGGTGACCGGCGTCCTGAGCTCCGGAGGCGGTGTGACCGGCGTCCGGCTGGCCGAGGCCGCCGGGACGAGTGCCGTACCCGCCGACGACGTACTCGTGGCCATCGGCTGCGTGCCGAACACCGAGTGGCTCGCGGGCAGCGGCTTCGACGTCGAGGACGGGCTGGTGTGCGACGCGTACTGCGCCGCGGCGCCCCGGCGTGTACGGGGTCGGTGACGTGGCCCGCTGGTACAACCCGCTGTTCGGCACGGCGATGCGGACCGAGCACCGCACCAACGCCGCCGAGCAGGGCATGGCCGTCGCCCGTGGACTCCTACGGCCCGAGGAACGGCTGCCCTTCGCACCGGTGCCGTACTTCTGGTCCGACCAGTACGACACCAGGGTCCAGGCCCATGGCCACCTGCGCGGCCACGACGAGGCACTGGTCCTCGACGGCGACCCCACCGGCCGACGACTGCTCGTCGTGTACCGCACCGGCGACCGGATCACGGGCGTGCTCGCCGCGGGAGTACCGCCCCGGACCCTGCGCACATGGCGCTCCCTGGTCGCGGCCCGGACCCCGTGGCAGGCCGCCCTGGCCGGCACACGTATGGCCTAGGGGCCCGTCCTTCAGCCGCCCGCGGTCGGCGGGGCGGGGCGCGGGCCCACGAGGGACTCGGCCTGTTCGAGGAAGCGGGGCAGCCACTGCTCGTAGGTGACGCCCGTCAGGAACCGCAGTGCCGCTTCCGCGTCCTTGCCGACCGGCGTGTGCAACGGGGTGTCCGGGTCCACCGCGGCGGCGACGATCGCCTCGGCCGCGTCGGCGCAGTCGCCGGCGCCTTCCGCCACACCCGCGAGGAATCCGGTCAGCCAGGCGTGGTCGGCGCCGTACGGACCTGTCCTGGACAGCCGGGCATCCGGAGCCGGCACGGACCTGCCCCTGATGCCGGAGGCGAAGCTGCCCGGTTCCAGGCACACCACGCGGATGCCGAAGGGCTGGACCTCCGCGGACATGGCCTCGCTGAGCGCGCCCAGGGCCGCCTTGCTCGCCGCGTACAGGCCGCCGTGCGGCACGGCGAACGTACGGCCCGCGAGGGAGGAGACGTTGACGACGACGCCGCTGCCCCGGGCGCGCATCCGGGGCAGCACGGCACGGCACATGCGCAGCGGCCCCCAGAAGTTGGTCTCCATCAGCAGGCGCGCCTCGTCGAGCGGCATGGTCTCCGCGGGGCCGGTACGGTCGATGCCGGCGTTGTTGACGAGGACGTCGACCGGTCCGTGCCGGTCCTGCACGGCGGTGACGGCAGCGGTGACCGAGTCGTCGTCGGTGACGTCCAGTTCGGGGACGTCGAGGGTGAGGCCCTCGGCGTGGGCACGCCGCAGCAGTTCCCGCGCGCTGCCGGGGGTGCGCACACAGGCGTGCACCCGGTCGCCCCGCCGCGCGAACGCCAGCGCCGTCTCCAGACCGATGCCGCTGCTGCACCCGGTGACGAGAACCGCGGTCATGACCGCACTGCCTGCTTCACCAGCAGCTCCATGACGTCCTTCTGATGGGACGTCAGGTAGAAGTGGCCGCCCTGGAACACGTGGAAGTCGAACGAGGCGTCGGTGTGACGCGACCAGGCGCGCGCCTCGTCCACCGTGACCTTGGGGTCGTCGTCGCCGACCAGGCCGATGACCAGGCAGTTCAGGTTCGGGCCGGGCTCGTAGACGTAGGTCTCGGCGGCCCGGTAGTCGGCGCGGATCGCTGGCAGGGCCATGCGGATCAGTTCCACGTCCTCGAGGATCGCCGCGTCCGTCCCGCTCAACTGCCGCATCTCCGCCACGAGTCCGTCGTCGTCGCGCAGATGGACCGATTCGTCACGCGGGCAGGAGGGGGCGCGGCGGGCGGAGGCGAAGAGTGCGCGCAGGACGACGCCGTGGTCGCGTTCCAGCCGGCGGGCGACCTCGAAACCGAGGGTCGCGCCCAGGCTGTGCCCGAAGACGAGCAGCGGGCGGTCCGTCCAGGGCAGCAGGACGGAGGTGACGTCGTCGGCCAGTTCCTGGATGCTCGTGGCGCACGGCTCGTGGCGCCGGTCCTGGCGCCCCGGGTACTGCACGGCGAGCACGTCCACGGAATCCGGCATGCTCGCCGACACCGGGCGGTAGAAGGACGCCGAACCACCCGCGTGAGGCAGGCACACCAGTCTGGCCGCCGCGTCCGGACGGGGGTGGTAGCGGCGTATCCAGAGGCGGTCCTGCTCGGTGAGCGTGGTCATGGGGCGGGCGTTTCCTTCCTGGTGGCGACTGCGGCGCGCTTCGCACGGCATGCCCTGGCAGTCTCACACCCCGGCGGCACCCCGGCCCACCCCTACCGGCCCCAACGGCGTGTCGTGGCTCAGGCGTTGAGGTAGGCGAGCACCGCGAGCACGCGGCGGTTGCTGTCGCTCGACGGGGGCAGCACCAGCTTGGTGAAGATGTTGGAGATGTGCTTGGCGGCCGCGCCCTCGGTGATGGTGAGGCGCTGGGCGATCGCCGTGTTCGAGCAGCCCTCGGCCATCAGCTCCAGCACCTCGCGTTCCCGCCCGGTGAGCGCGGCCAGCGGCTCGTCCCGGGAGTGACTCGTCATCAGCTGGGCTACGACGGCGGGGTCCATGGCGGTGCCGCCGGCCGCGACCCGTCGTACGGCATCGATGAACTGCTCGTCGTCCAGCACGCTGTCCTTGAGCAGATAGCCGATACCGCCGGTGCCGTCGGCGAGCAGTTCGCGGGCGTACATCTGCTCCACGTGCTGGGAGAGGACGAGGATCGGCAGGCCGGGCTGCTCCCTACGGGCGCGCAGGGCGGCCTGGAGGCCCTCGGTGGTGAAGGTGGGCGGCAGCCGTACGTCGACGATGGCGACGTCGGGCCGGTGCTCGGCGATCGCGCCGGCGAGGTCCGTGCCGTTGTCGACGGCGGCTACCACCTCGAACCCGTAGGCCTCCAGGAGTTGGATGATCCCCTGCCTCAGGAGGAAGAGGTCTTCGGCGAGGACAACGCGCACGGTAGCTCCAGCTTCATCACGGTCGGACCGCCCGGGGGACTGCTGATCTCCAGGACCCCGTCAAAGGATGCCAGGCGCCGTCGGATGCCCTCCAGACCGCTCCCGGCCGAAGCCTCGGCGCCGCCCCGGCCGTCGTCGGTGACGCGCACGTGCAGGGTGCCGTCCGCGCACCAGGCGAGGACCTCGACGCGCTGGGCCTCGGCGTGCTTGAGGGCGTTGGTGAGCAGCTCCGACACCGCGAAGTAGACGGCGGACTCGACCGGGTCGGGGAGGGTGTCCGGGAGGTCCGCCACCACGGTGACCTGCAACGGGCTGGCCAGGCCCAGGGCGCGCAGGGCGTCGGCCAGGCCCCGCTCGGCGAGGACCGGCGGGTGGATGCCGCGGACCAGGTCGCGCAGTTCGCTCAGGGCCTGCACGGAGGAGCTGCGGGCCTCCCGCAGCATCCGCCGGGCCTCTTCGGGATCCTGGGCCATCTGCCGGTCGACGGCGCCGAGTTGGAGGCCGAGGCTGACCAGCCGGGCCTGGGCGCCGTCGTGCAGGTCGCGTTCGATGCGGCGCAGTTCGGCCGCCTGGATGTCGAGGGCGCCGGAGCGGGTCTCCGACAGGTGCTGCACGCGGGAGGCCAGTTGGGACTGCCGGGTCGGGCCGAGCAGGAAGCGGACGAAGCAGGCGTATCCCTTGAGGACCAGGGGGCTGAGGAGCACCCACCCGGTGAGGACGAGGAGCGCCAGCAGTCCCGCGGCCAGCGCGGCCGGCCAGCTGTCGACCGTGACGAAGGCGTACCAGCGGCCCTGTCCGCCCGCCGCGACGGGCTGCCACAGGCCGCAGGCCAGGAACAGCCCCTCCCCCGCGTAGTAGAGCAGGCCGGCCGGTACGAAACCGGCCAGGCCGACCACGCAGTTGAGCAGCAGCCACAGCAGGTCCCGCCAGGTCGCGGGGTCGGTGAGGATCCACTTGCAGCGGCGCATCCAGCCGACGATGTCCTTCTCGATCTCCTGCGGTTCGGGCCGGTAGGGCCGCTCCACGGGGACACCGGCGTGGGCGGCCGCGCGCCGGTTGAGGTCGGCCAGCCGGCGCACCGCCCTGGTGCAGTAGGGCAGCGCGAGAAAGCCGATGCCGATCACGGAGATGACGATGAAGTAGGCGGTGGTGACGAAGAGGACGATCGACAGCAGGGCTCCGGCGGCGATCGCCACGCCGACCAGGGTGTCCAGGGTGGCGCGGCCGAGTCGGGCCCGCCATGTGACCGGCACAGTCTCCATGCCCTCATGTTCCCATTCCTCGGCACCGGTCGTGGAGGGGCCGCTCCCGCCCGGGGGTGGCGGGAACGGCCCGGTCAGGGGGTGGCTCACGCGGCCTTCACCGTGTCGACGGCGGGTTCGCGCATGCCGCGCCAGGAGGGCAGCAGGGTGGCGCCGAACACCAGCAGCAGTGATCCGCCGACGATGGCGAGGTAGATGCCGATGGATCCGGAGGGCAGGTACGAGTGGCTCTTGACGAGGCTGTACGGGACGATCGTCGTCGCCGAGGCGATGGTGCCGAGGACGGTGGCGATGACGCCGATCAGCACGCCCTCGACGGTCAGCATGGCGAGCACCTGGGGGCGGGTGGCGCCGGTGAGCCGCTGCAGACCGAACTCCGCGCGCCGTTTCCGGGTGACCGACACCAGGGTGTTGACCACGGTGATGGCGGCGTAGCCCACGATCATGGCGACGATGGTGTAGTTGGCGGACACCAGGATCTGCTGGATCTGGTTGTTCCGGCCGGCCAGCGAGGAGCTGACGTCGAGTTCGGTACCGGGCACCCGGGCGGCCAGCGCGGCGAGCCGGTCATGGGCCTCGGTGCCGTGGCCGGGTGCGGTGCGGACCAGGATCTGGTGCGGCAGTGCGTCGCCGGTGTGCGGAGCGAGGCCGGCCGCGGGCAGCGTCAGGTACTCCTGTTTGGGGTTGTCGGTGTAGAGGGCCACGACGGTGGGGCGTACGGCGGTGCCGTCGCCGAGGTGCATCGGCAGCCGGTCGCCGACCTTGACGCCGTACTCGCGGGCCTTCTTGTCGGACAGGGCCACGGTGTCACCGCGCAGGTCGGTGAGCGAGCCGGCCACGACGGGCAGGTCCAGGCTCTGGCGTACGCCCTCGGCGGAGACCCCGCGCAGGTCGGCGTCGGCCGGGCCGTCCGGCCGGTCGACGAAGCCGCGGCTGATGACGAGCTCGGTGGCCGCGGCCACGCCAGGGGTGGCGCGTACCTTCTCGACGACGCCGGGGGCGAACCCGCCTGTCGTGGAGTCCAGGACGTAGTCGGCGAGGATGTTCTTGTCGTACGAGGTCCGGGAGACGTGGTCCTCGGTGGACTGCATGTAGAGGGTGCCGGTGGCGATGCCGATGAGCAGGACGATCGGCGCGACCGCGCCTGCCATGCGGACGGCGGCCGTGGCGGCGTTGCGCAGCGCGAGCCGGCCGGAGAGTCCGGTGCAGGCGCGCACCGGCAGCCGCAGCAGCGCCACCATGGCCTTGGTGATGCCGGGAGCGAGCAGGGCGAGCCCGATGCAGAAGAGCACGGAGGCGGGTCCGGCGGTGCTGGCGAGAGTGGGGCCGTCGCCCATGACGGTGGCGGTGGCGACGGCCAGGCCGATGCCGTCGGCGAGGAAGAACAGCGCGAGCAGCAGGCGGGGCACGCTCAACCAGCGGGTGGCGGCGTCGGCTTCGGCCAGCGCGGCGACCGGTTCGGTGCGGGCGGCCCTGCGTCCCGCGAAGCGGGTGGCGCCGGCCGCGGCCAGGACGGTGACGACGGCTCCGACGGCCATCGGGATCCAGCCCGCGTGGTAGACGATCTCCGACGACACGACGCCGCTGGAGGTCAGCACCCCGAACAACAGTCGGCCGATGGCCCATCCGGGCAGCAGGGCCAGCACCACGGATCCCACCGACAGCACGGCGGTCTCGCTGAGGATCATCCGCCGCAGCTGCTGCGGGGTGGAGCCGACCGCCCGCAGCAGCGCCATCTCGCGGGCGCGCTGCTGGAGGGAGAGGCCCAGGGTGGAGGCGACGCCGAACATGACGATCAGCACGACCGAGGAGCCGAAGACCGCCGCGAGGATGACGACGGTGCGCTGGCTGGGAAGGGTGCCGGGCAGTTCGGCGAGTCCGCGCTGCTCGCCGGTGAGCACCTCGGCGCGGTCGCCGACCGCCGAGCGCACCGCGTCCGCGACGGCGCCGACGCTCCTGCCGGGCTCGGGCAGCACGCCGATGGAGTCGATGCGCCCGCCGGCGAGGGTGCGTGCCTCGTCGTCCGTGAAGAACACGGCGGCGTGCGGGTTGTGGTCGCCGTGCTGTTCGGCGATCCCACTGACCCGGAACCGCCGGGTGGTGCCCTGGACGACGATGTCGACCACGGACCCGGGGCGGGCGGCCGCGCGCTTCGCCAGTCCCGAGTCGAGGACGACCTCGCCGTCGGCGGCGGGGGATCCACCGGCGGCGAGGGTATAGGGGGCGAGCCGGGCGCTCGCCCAGCCGTGGCCGTACGAGTCGGCCTTGCCCGTCAGCGGCTTGCCGTCCTCGAGGACGGTGGCCGGCACCGACACGTCGCCGACGGCCGTGCGCACGCCGTCGGCCCTGGCCACCGTGCCGAGCAGGCCGGGGTCGAGGCGGTGACGCTCGGTCAGGGCCGCGGAGTCGTAGGTCTGCTGGCCGGTGACGACGACCGGGGCGCCGGTGAGGCGTTGCGGGTGGGCCGCCATGCGGACGCCGGTCTCCATCAGGCCGCCACAGCCGATGACGATGGCGGCGCCGAGGAACATGGCGAGGAAGGTGGCGACGAAGCTCGTTTTGCGGAACTTCAGGGTGCGCAGTGCCAGGCGCCACATCAGTAACGCCCCCCGGAGGACATCGGCGAGCTCTGCCGCTGGGTGTCGTCCTCCCAGGCGCCGAGCCTGGTCATCCGGGCGGCGACCGCGTCGGGGGTCGGCCGGTGCAGTTCGCCGGCGAAGGTCCCGTCGGCGAGGAACACCACGCGGTCGGCGTAGGAGGCGGCGACCGGGTCATGGGTGACCATGACCAGCGTCTGGCGTGCGGTGTCGACGGACTCGCGCAGCAGGGCGAGCACGGACGCGGCGGTGCGGGTGTCCAGGGCGCCGGTGGGTTCGTCGGCGAAGACCACGGCGGGCCGGGTCACCAGGGCACGGGCGATGGCGACCCGCTGCTGCTGGCCGCCGGACAGCTGCGACGGCAGATGGCCGAGCCGGTCGGCCAGTCCCACGCGCTGTACGACAGTGCGGATCAGGCCCTTGTCGGGCCGCTGTCCGGCCAGTTGCAGCGGCAGCGTGATGTTCTGCATGACGGTCAGCGCGGGCAGCAGGTTGAAGGACTGGAAGATGAAGCCGATCCGGTCGCGGCGCAGCTTGGTCAGCCCGGTGTCGTCCAGGCCGGCGAGGTCGGTGCCGCCGACGGTGACCTTCCCGGAGCTGGGCCGGACCAGTCCCGCGGCGCAGTGCAGGAAGGTGCTCTTGCCCGATCCGGACGGGCCCATTACGGCGGTGAAGGTGCCGTCGGCGAAGCTCATGGTGAGCCCGCGGAGCGCGGCCACCTGGCTGTCTCCTCGGCCGTAGGTCTTCGACACGGCGTCGAGCCGTACCGCCTCCGCCCGGCGGAGGTCCTGTGAAGTGTGCACTGCGGGCTCCCCTATGAGATATCGCGTTTCCCACGCGGTGTCTGTGAACCAGATTAGGAACGGCGCGGCCGCGGCACATTGGCATTCTCCGGCCGGTTCGAGGTAGAGGTTTCTCTACCTCGGGACGCCAGGTTTCGGCGGGCGCTCGGGCACTTTGCGCAGCGGTGTCACCACCTTGTCCGCATATCTGGCTCCTCTACGAAAGGGCCGGTTGCCACCCGTGTCCCGGCCTGCGCCTGCGGGTACGGTCGAATCCGTCCGAAGAATCCACGAACGATGGGAAGTCCCATGGCCAGGAGGCCTGACCACGAGCTGACCGCGCAGGTCCGGCCCGACGGATATCTGGAGCTGTTCTCCCTGCGCACGGGGAAGCGCCACAGATGCGGGCCACGCGGCACGACGATGTGGCTGGCGCTCCAGCGCAGTGGCTGGCAGCCGGAATCGGCGGCGAACGAAATCGCCCTGCGATTAGGTGTCGATCCGGACAGTATCCGCTGCGATATCCAGGCATGGTTGGCGCATTTCCACGAGGCCGGCGACTGAGGAAAAACGGGCGAGGGAAGCCTTTCGGCCGCCCTCGCCCGAGCACGTCCGGCCCGGCTCGGTTTCAGGGAGTGCCGACGGCCCCCGCTGCGCGCAGCCACGCCTCGACCGCCTCGGCGGTGGCCTCCGCGAAATCCTCCAGAATCGTGAAGTGGGTGCCGGGCACGTCGACGGGTTCGTGCTCGGCCGGCCACCTGGCCCGCCAGTCGTCGGTGGCCGTGCCGGTCGCGAAGGACTCCTCGGGCCGCACGAACAGCACCGGCGCCGCCAGGGCGCCCGGCACGCAGTGCTGGATGAGGTCGCTGTAGCGGCTCATGGCGGCGAGGCGGGCAGTCCCGAAGCCGCCGAGGGCCGACTCCCGGTCCAGCATCCCGTCGAACATCTGCCGCCACAGGTCGTCCTTGCCGTCGTCCCCGGGCAGATAGGTGTCCAGCAGCACCACGGCCGAGGCCAGCTGTCCCGCCTTCTCCATGATCTCGGCCGCCGCGTGGGCGAACTGGCCGCCGGAGGAGTAGCCGACGAGGACGTACGGCCGCTCGTCCGGGCACGCCCGGCGGATGCCCTCGACGACCACCTCCACCACCGCGTCCACAGAGCGCGGCAGTGCCTCACCGGGGCCGAAACCGGGCACGGCCGGCACCAGCACGTCACGCCGGCCCTGGAAGTGCCGGGCGAAGCGGGCGTACTGGTGGGCACCGCCGAGCGCCATCGGAGAGGGCAGGCAGACCAACCGCGGGGCCGCGTCGCCGGTGGCCAGCCGTACCGGGTCGGTGATGTCGCCGAGTTCCGCCAGGGAGGAGAAGCCGGGGAGGATCTCGGCGACGGTGCGCAGCAGTTCGATGGCCCGCGGCATCCGCCCGTCCGCCGCCGCGCGCCGCACCAGCCCGCTGACCGATTCGAGTTCCTGGGCGCCTGCGACCGGTGCCGCCCCGCCGGCCACCAGGTGTCCGCACAGGGCGCCGGCGAGAGCGGCCGGGGTGCGGTGGTCGAAGACGGCACCGGCCGGCACGCTGGTACCCAGGGCACCGCCGAGGGCGTTGCGGAGTTCGGCGGCGGAGACGGAGTCCATGCCGATCTCCAGGAACACGGCGTCGGGGTCGACGGCCTCGGGCCCCGGGTGTCCGAGGATGCTCGCGGTCTGGGCGCGGACCATGTCGGTCAGGAGGGCCTCCTGTTCGGCCGGCGTGACACCTGCCAGCCGCTGCCGCAACGGCTCGGCGTCCGCGGTTTCGGGGTGGTGGGTGGGCGTGGGGTCGGTGAGCGGTCCGGCCGTCAGGGCCACGTCCGCGTTCAGCCAGTACCGTTCGTGCCGGAAGGCGTAGGTGGGCAGTTCGGCGCGGACCGTGCCGGGGAAGAGCGCCGCCCAGTCGGGGGCGAGGCCGTCGGTGTACAGACCGGCCAGGCCGGACATCAGGGCCGCGGGCTCGCTGCCGTGGCGCCTGCCGAGGGCGACGAAGACGACACCGTCGGTCTCGGGGCACTCGCGGGCGAGCCCGGTCAGGACCGCGTCGGGGCCGAGTTCGAGGAACCGCCCGGCGCCCGCGGCGGTGAGGGAGGCGACGGCGTCGGCGAACCGGACCGTCTCCCGTACGTGCCGCACCCAGTGGGCGGGGTCGCTCAGCCGCTCGGTCTCGGCCGGGCGACCGGTCAGGGTGGAGACCAGCGGGATCCGCGGCTCGCGGAAGGTCAGCTTCTCGGCCACGGCCCGGAAGGCGTCGAGCATGCCGTCCATCAGCGGCGAGTGGAAGGCGTGCGAGACGGCGAGCCGCCTGGTCTTCGCGAAGCCCGCCGCCGCGGCGAGCACCGCGTCCTCCGCTCCGGAAAGGACCACGGAGGACGGTCCGTTGACGGCGGCGAGCCCGACGCGGTCGTTCAGCAGCGGCCGTACGTCGTCCTCGCCGGCCTGCACGGCGACCATCGCACCGCCTTCGGGCAGCTCCTGCATGAGACGGCCGCGGGCGGCGACCAGGGTGCAGGCGTCGTCCAGGTCGAGCACACCCGCCACATGGGCGGCGGCGAGTTCCCCGACGGAGTGTCCGGCCACGAGGTCGGGTCGTACGCCGAAGGACTCCAGCAGCCGGAACAGGGCCACCTCGAAGGCGAACAGCGCCGTCTGCGCGTACTGCGTGCGGTGGACGGCGTCGGCGTCGGCGTCGTCACCCGCCAGCATCGAGGCCAGGTCCAGGCCGAGGCGGGCGTCGATCTCGTCGAAGGCGTCGGCGAACACCGGGTAGTGGGCGCGGAGTCCGAGGCCCATGCCGAGGCGCTGGGCGCCCTGCCCGGTGAACAGGAACGCCGTACGGGTCCCCGTCCGGGCCTTTCCGGTGGCGGCCGTGGGGGCGGGCGTACCGGTGGCGAGGGCATGCAGTGCGGCCATGAGGTGCTCGCGGTCGGTGCCGGTGACGGCAGCGCGGTGGTCGAACGTGGCGCGCCGGGTGCCGAGGGCCCGCGCCACGGCCGTCGGGCGCAGCTCGGGCCGGTCCGCCAGGAAGGCGTGCAGCCGCTCGGCCTGCGCGGGAAGGGCCTGTGCGGAACGGGCGGACAGGGGCCATACGACGGCCGGTGCGTCGGGTGCGGTGTCCGACGGGGGCCGGTCCTCCGCGGAGGCCTCCTCGATGATCGTGTGCGCGTTGGTGCCGCTGATGCCGAACGACGACACCCCCGCCCGGCGCGGCCGGTCCGTCACCGGCCAGGCCCGCTCCTCGGTCAGCAGACACACACGGCCCGCACCCCAGTCCACCTTCGTCGACGGCTCGTCCACGTGCAACGTCCTCGGCAGCACCCCGTGCCGCAACGCCATGACCATCTTGATGACACCCGCGACACCGGCCGCCGCCTGCGTGTGCCCGATGTTGGACTTCACCGACCCCAGCCACAACGGCACATCCCGCCCCTGACCATAAGTGGCCAGCAACGCCTGCGCCTCGATCGGGTCACCCAGCGTCGTACCCGTCCCGTGCGCCTCCACCACGTCCACGTCGGCCACCGACAACCGCGCCGCCGCCAGCGCCTGCCGGATCACCCGCTGCTGCGCCGGACCGTTCGGCGCCGTCAGCCCGTTGGACGCACCGTCCTGGTTCACGGCCGAACCCCGGACCACCGCCAGCACCGGATGACCGTTCACCCGCGCGTCCGACAACCGCTCCAGCACGAGCACGCCCAGCCCTTCGGAGAATCCGGTACCGGCCGCGTCGTCGGCGAAGGAGCGGCAGCGTCCGTCCGGGGAGAGGGCGCCCTGCCGGCTGAACTCCACATAGGTGCCCGGCGAGGCCATCACCGTCACTCCCCCGGCCAGTGCCAGGGTGCACTCCCCCTGCCGCAGGGCCTGGGCGGCCAGGTGCAGCGTGACGAGCGACGAGGAGCAGGCGGTGTCGACGCTGAGCGTCGGACCCTCGAGACCGAGGGTGTAGGCGACCCGGCCGGAGACGATGCTGCCGGACCCGAAGCTGCCGAAGTAGTCGTGGTACATGACGCCCGCGAAGACACCGGTGCGGCTGCCGCGCAGGGCGACGGGGTCGATGCCGGCGTTCTCCAGCGCCTCCCAGGAGCCTTCGAGCAGCAGTCGTTGCTGCGGGTCCATGACGAGGGCCTCGTTGGGGCTGATAGCGAAGAACGCGGCGTCGAAGTCGCCGGCGTCGTGCAGGAATCCGCCCACCCGGGTGTAGGAGCGGCCGGGCACGCCCGGGGTCGGGTCGTACAGGTCCGGGTCCCAGCCGCGGTCGTCGGGGAACGGGGTGATGCCCTCGTGGCCGTCGGCGACCAGGCGCCACAGGTCCTCGGGGGACCGGACACCGCCCGGGTAGCGGCAGGCCATGCCGACGATCGCGACCGGTTCCCGGGCCGCCGCCGTCAGCGCGCGGTTGCGTTCCCGCAGCCGCTCGATCTCCTTCAGCGAGGCGCGCAGTGCCTCGACCGTCCTGGTGTCCGGCTTCTCGGCCATGGTTCTCTTCCTTGTCGCAGGGACGTCGTCGCTGTACGTCGTCACAGGGCGTCGTCGTCCCCGACGAGGTCGTCGAGTGCCAGGCTGATCAAGCCCTCGGCGTCCATCGTGTCGATCGACGCGCGGCTGGGACCGCCGGCCGCCGTCGGCTCGGGCGCGGGGCGCAGCCCGGCGAGTTCGAGCAGGCTGTCCAGCAGGCCGGCCTCGCGGAGCCGCCCCAGCGGGATGGCGGCGAGCGCGGACCGCACGGTGTCCTCCTCGTCGCTCGGCCGGTCGCCGGTGCCCGGGGTCAGTTCGGCGGCGAGGTGGTCGGTGAGCGCGGCCGGTGTGGGGTGGTCGAAGACGAGCGTGGCGGTCAGCCTCAGGCCGGTGGACTCGTTGAGCCGGTTGCGGTACTCGACGGCGGTGAGCGAGTCGAACCCGAGGTCCTTGAAGGGCAGTTCATTCTCGATCTCTTCGACGCCGAGCACCGACCGGGCCTCGTCGCGCACCAGGCGCAGCAGCCGTTCGGTCCGTTCTTCGGGTGCGAGCGCGGCCAGTTCGCGGCGCAGCGCCGACGCGGCGGCCGTCGCGGCGGACCCGGTCCGGCGCGGTGCCCGTACCAGGGAGCGCAGCAGCGGGGCGACGCGGGTGGCCTCGCGCGGGGCGAGGTCGAGGCGGGCCGGCAGCAGGACCGGTTCGGCGCGGCCGACGCCGGTGTCGAACAGGGCGAGCCCCGCCTCGGCGTCGAGGCCGAGCACGCCGCCGGAGGCCATGCGGCGGGCGTCGGTGTCGCCGAGCCGGCCGGCCATGCCGCCGCTGCCCGCCCAGGCGCCCCAGGCGAGCGAGACCGCGGGCAGGCCGAGCGACCTGCGGTGGGCGGCGAGGGCGTCGAGGAAGGCGTTGCCCGCGGCGTAGCCGGACTGGCCGGGGCTGCCGAGCAGGCCGGCCGCGGAGGAGAACAGCACGAACGCCGTCAGCGGCCGTTCCCGGGTCAGGTCGTGCAGGTGCCAGGCGGCGTCCAGCTTCGGCCGCAGCACGGTGTCCATCCGCTCGGGTGTGAGGGAGGTCAGGACGGCGTCGGCGAGGACGCCGGCCGTGTGCACGACCGCGGAGACCGGGTGCTCGTCCAGGACCCGGGCGAGGGCGGCACGGTCGGCGGCGTCACAGGCGACGACCGTCACCCGCGCGCCGAGCCCGGTCAGTTCCTCGGCCAGTTCGGCCGCGCCGGGTGCCTCGGGTCCGCCTCGGCTGAGCAGCACCAGCTGCTCGGCGCCGTGCGCGGTGACCAGGTGCCGGGCGACCAGCCGGCCCAGGGCTCCGGTGCCGCCGGTGACGAGGACCCCGCCGGACCAGTCGGCCGGGGCGGGTTCGTCCCGGCGCGGCGCCCGCGCCAGCCGGGGCACGGTCAATCCGCCCTGCCGCAGCACCAGTTGGGGTTCACCGGAGGCGACGGCGGAGGGCAGCAGCCGCCGGGAGGCGTCCGAGTCGTCCAGGTCGGCGAGAACCAGCCGGTCGGGGTGTTCGGACTGGGCGGAACGGATCAGTCCCCACGCGGCCGCGGCACCGGGGTCGGTGACGTCCCCGGGACCGGTTGCGCCCCGGGTGGCCAGGACGAGGGTGGTCTCGGCGAACCGGGCATCGGCCAGCCAGTCCTGCGTCTGGGCGAGCAGCCGGCGGACGCCTGCCCGGACCTCCTCCGGTCCCTCGCCACCGGTGTGCACGACGACCAGGGCGTCCGGGGCCTGCTCGGCGGCCTCGGCGAGGTCGGCGGCGACGGCGACCTCGGCCACCTCGCCCGCCAGAGCGGCGGCCAACTCCTCGCGGCCGGCGCCGAGCACGCTCCACCGCCCGGCCTGCGGAGCCGTGGGCACGGAGAGGGGCAGCCAGTCCACGGCGAACAGGTCGTCGTGTCCGCCCGCGGCGGCCGCGGCGATCCGCTCCGGGTCCACCTCCCGCAGTGACAGCGACGTCACCCGGGCCACCGGCCTGCCGGTGTCGTCGGCGGCCTCGATGCGCACCGCGCCGGTACCCGCCGGGGTGATCCGCACCCGCAGGCCGGTCGCGCCCCGCGTGTACAGCTCCACGCCGTTCCAGGCGAAGGGCAGCGACATGCGCTCCTCCGCGCCCGCGCGCAGCCCGATGGTGTGCAGAGCGGCGTCGAGCAGCGCGGGGTGCAGTCCGAACGCGGTGGTGTCGGTGGGCACGGCGACCTCGGCGTACGCCTCCTCGCCGCGCCGCCAGGCCGCCCGCAGGCCCTGGAAGCGGGGCCCGTACTCGGCGCCCAGTTCCGCGAGCCGCTCGTAGACACCGTCCAGGCCGACCGGTTCGGCACCGGCCGGCGGCCAGGCGGTGAGATCGTGCCCGGGCCGCTCCTCCGCGGGCCGCAGCACACCGGCGGCGTGGGTGGTCCACGGGTCGCCGTCGGCCGTCGCGGCGTAGACGCGGAAGGCGCGGGCGCCGGTCGCGTCGGGCTCGCCGACCGAGCACTGCAGGCGTACGGCGCCGTCCTCGGGCAGGACCAGCGGTTCGGTGACGGTCAGTTCCTCCACCGCACCGCAGCCGACGCGGGCTCCGGCGGCGAGGGCCATCTCGACGAAGGCGGTGCCGGGCAGCAGCGGCACGCCGCCGACGCTGTGGTCGGCCAGCCACGGCTGGTCGGTGAGGGAGAGGTGGCCGGTGTACAGGGTGCCGTCGGCGCCGGCGAGTTCGACGGCGGTGCCGAGCAGCGGATGGTCGGCGGCCGGGCGTGGCAGGCCGAGGTCGCCGGTCATCCAGTAGCGGCGGCGCTGGAAGGCGTAGGTGGGCAGGTCCGAGCCGTCGCGGTGGGGCAGCAGGTCGCTCCAGTCGACGGCGGCGCCGTGCACGTGCAGGGCGGCGAGTCCCGTGAGCAGGGCCTCGGTCTCCTCACGGTCCTTGCGCAGCAGCGGTACGACCGCCGCCTCGTCGGGCAGGCATCCGGCGGCCGCGGGGGTGAGCGTGGCACCCGGGCCGACCTCGGCGAAGTGTCGTACGCCCGCCTCGTGCAGGGCGGTGACGGCGTCGGCGAAGCGGACGGCCTCGCGGGCGTGCCGCACCCAGTACTCGGGCGTCGACAGCTCCTCGGGGGCGGCCGGGGCGCCGGTGAGGGTGGACACCAGCGGGATGCGCAGCGTGCCGTACGACAGCGAGGCGGCGATCTCGCGGAACTCCTCCAGCATCGGCTCCATCAGGGCCGAGTGGAAGGCGTGGCTGACGGCCAGCTCCTTGGTGCGCTCGAAGCGGGCGGCCAGCGCGCGGGCCGCTCCGGCGGGGCCGGAGACGACCACGGACGCCGGCCCGTTGACGGCGGCGATCCCGACTCCTTCGCCCAGCAGCGGCGTGACCTCGGCCTCGGCGGCCTGCACGGCGATCATGGCGCCGCCCTCGGGCAGGGCCTGCATGAGGCGCCCCCGGGCGGCGACCAGGGTGCAGGCGTCCTTGAGGCCGAGCACGCCCGCGACATGGGCGGCGGCGAACTCGCCGACGGAGTGGCCGGCGAGCAGGTCGGGCCGGAGGCCGAAGGACTCCAGCAGGCGGTACAGGGCCACTTCGACAGCGAACAGCGCGGGCTGGGTGTAGGCGGTGCGCTCCAGCAGGTCGGCGGAGTCCAGGACGTCGGCGAGCGGCCGGTCCAGCAGCGGGTCCAGATGGGCGCGGACCTCGTCGAAGGCGGAGGCGAAGACGGGAAACGCCGCCGCGAGGCGGGTCCCCATGCCCGGCAGCTGCGAGCCCTGCCCGGAGAAGAGGAAGGCGAGCCGGCCGTCGGTGGCGGTGCCGACGACACCGGTCTGCGGGGTGCGGCCGTCCGCCAACGCCCGGACGCCCGTGGTCAGTTCGTCGGGGGTGCGGCCGAGGACGGCGGCGCGGTGGCCCAGCCGGCCGCGGGCGTGGGCCAGCGCGCCGGCGAGGCGGTGCGGGTCGGTGTCCGGGGTGGCGGACAGGTGCTCGAGCAGCCGGGCGGCCTGGGCGCGCAGGGCGTCCCGGGTGTGGCCGGAGAGCAGCCACGGCACGGTGCCGGTCGCGGGGGCGGCGGGTTCCCCGGAGCGCTGTCCGGCCGGTGGTGCGGCCTCGACGATCACATGGGCGTTGGTGCCGGAGATGCCGAAGGAGGAGATGCCGGCGCGGCGCGGGCGTCCCGGGTCGGGCCAGGGGCGGTTCTCGGTGAGCAGCCGGACGTTGCCGCCCTCCCACTCCACGTGCCGGGAGGGCCGGTCCACGCCGAGGCTGGCCGGCAGGGTCTCGTTGCGGATGGCCTCGACCATCTTGATGACGCCGGCGACACCGGCGGCGGCCTGGGTGTGGCCGAGGTTGGACTTGACCGAGCCGAGCCACAGCGGGCGGTCCTCGGTGTGCTCGGCGCCGTAGGTGGCGATCAGCGCCTGGGCTTCGATGGGGTCACCGAGGGTGGTGCCGGTGCCGTGCGCCTCGACCACGTCGACCTCGGCCGCCGCTACGCCGGCCGCCTCCAGGGCGCGGCGGATGACGCGCTGCTGGGCGGGGCCGTTGGGGGCGCTGATGCCGTTGGAGGCGCCGTCCTGGTTGACGGCGGTGCCGCGCAGCACGGCGAGGATCTTGTGGCCGTTGCGGCGGGCGTCGGAGAGCCGCTCCAGGAGCAGGACGCCGGCGCCCTCGCCGAAGCCGGTGCCGTCGGCGGCGTCCGCGAAGGGCTTGCAGCGGCCGTCCCGGGACAGCCCCCGGTGCCGGCTGAACTCCACGAAGGTGCCCGGGGTCGCCATCACGGTCACTCCCCCGGCCAGCGCCAGCGAGCAGTCGCCCTGCCGCAGCGACTGGGCGGCCAGGTGCAGCGCCACCAGCGACGAGGAGCAGGCCGTGTCGACAGACAGGGTCGGTCCCTCCAGGCCCAGGGTGTAGGCCACCCGGCCGGAGACCACGCTGCCGGAGCCGAAGCTGCCGAAGTAGTCGTGGTACATCACGCCGGCGAACACGCCGGTGTCGGAGCCGCGCAGGACGGCGGGGTCGATGGAGGCGCGCTCCAGGGCCTCCCACGAGGTCTCCAGCAGCAACCGCTGCTGGGGATCGGTGACCTCGGCCTCCTCGTCGTCCATGGCGAAGAACGCCGGGTCGAAGTCGGCGGCGTCGTACAGGAAGGCGCCGTGCCGGGTGTAGCTGGTGCCGGGCCGGTCCAGGGTCGGGTCGTGGAGGTTCTCCACGTCCCAGCCGCGGTCGGCGGGGAACTCGCCGACGGCGTCCCGTCCTTCGGCGACCAGACGCCACAGGTCCTCCGGCGAGGCGATGCCGCCGGGGAAGCGGCAGGCCATGCCGATGACGGCGATCGGCTCGTCGGCGGCGGCGCCCCGGGGCTCGATGCGGGCGGCCGCCTCGGCGAGGGTGCCGGTGAGTTCGCCGAGCAGGTGACGGGCGAGTTCCGACGGGGTGGGGTGGTCGAACACCAGGGTGGCGGGCAGCCGTAGGCCGGTCGCCGCGGTGAGCCGGTTGCGCAGTTCCACGGCGGCCAGCGAGTCGAAGCCGAGTTGCCGGAAGGCCAGAGTGCGGCCGACGTCCTGGGCGGAGCGGTAGCCGAGGAGGGTGGCGACATGGCTCTGCACGAGTTCGGTGAGGAACGGCTCGCGCTCCGTCTCCAGCAGCCCGGCGAGCCGCTCCCGCAGCGCGTCGGCGCCACCGGCCGGGCTCCGCCCGGTGGCCGCGCCGGCCCGGCGGACGGGCACCAGGGCGCGGAACAGCGGGGCCAGGCCCTCGCCCTGGGCACGCAGCGAGGCCATGTCCAGCTTGACGGGCAGCACGGCGGGGTCGTCGCCGCTCAGGGCGGCGTCGAACAGCGCGACACCCTCCTCCGTCTCCAGGGGTGCGACACCGCCGCGGGCGATGCGCGCGCGGTCCGTCTCGTCGAGCGTGCCGGTCATGCCGCCGGCCTGCGCCCACAGGCCCCAGGCCAGGGAGTGGGCGGGCAGTCCGAGGGCCCGGCGGTGCACGGCGAGCGCGTCGAGGTAGGCGTTGGCGGCGGCGTAGTTGGCCTGGCCCGGCGAGCCGAGCGTGGCGGCGGACGAGGAGAACAGCACGAACGCCGACAGGTCCAGGTCCGCGGTGAGTTCGTGCAGGTTCCAGGCGGCGTCGACCTTCGGCCGGAACACCGTGTCGATGCGCTCCGGCGTCAGGGAGGTGAGCACGCCGTCGGCGAGGACTCCGGCCGCGTGGATCACGGCGGTCAGCGGCCGGTCGTCCGGTACGGCGTCCAGCACGGCGCGGAGCGCGGCCCGGTCGGCGACGTCGCAGGCGACGCTCGTCACCTCGGCGCCCAGCCCGGTGAGTTCCGGGACGAGGGCGCCGGTGGCGCCGCTGCGGCTGAGCAGCAGCAGGTGCCGCACGTTCCGTTCGGTGACCAGGTGGCGGGCGAGGATCCGGCCGAGGGCACCGGTGGCGCCGGTGAGCAGGACGGTGCCGGTGCCGAGATCGCCGGCGGCGAGGGCCGTGTCCGGGCCGTCGGTGACGCGGGTCAGTCGCGGCACCTGCCAGGCGCCGTCCCGGAGGGCCAGGTGCGGCTCGCCGGTGGCCACTGCCTCGGCGAGGCGTCCGGCGTCCGGCTCCTCCTCGGCCTCGACCAGTACGAGGCGGCCGGGGTTCTCCGACTGGGCCGAGCGGACCAGACCGCCGACCGCGGCTCCTGCCGCATCGGTGCCGGTGGCGACGACAACGGTGGCTCGGTCGTCCTCGGCGAGCCGGGTACGCAGCTCGTCCAGGACCGTCTCGACGGCCGCCCGGGTCTCGGCGGCGCTCACCCCGGCCGGGGCACGCAGCATCTCCGCTGCCGGAGCGGCCCCCGTGGCGACCGGGGCCGGCACCCAGTCCACCCGGTACAGCCCGCCCGCCCGGGCCGAGCGGGCCGCGGCCTGCAGCGCATCGGTCCGCAGGGGGCGCAGGGTGAGGGAGTCGACCGTGGCGACGGGCGCGCCGGTGGGGTCGGCGAGGGCCAGGGAGACGGTGCCCTCGCCGGTGGGCCGGACACGGACGCGCAGTGCGGTCGCTCCGGTGGCGTGCAGGCGTACCCCGGACCAGGTGAAGGGCAGCAGAGCCGCGTCGCCCGCGGCGTCGGTCAGGCCGATCGTGTGCAGGGCGGCGTCGGAGAGGGCCGGGTGCAGGCCGAAGCCGTCGGGGTTCGCGTCGGTGGCGACCTCCGCGTACAGGTCGTCCCCGGTGCGCCAGGCGGTGCGCAGGCCCTGGAACAGCGGCCCGTAGCCGAGGCCGAGCGCGGCGAGCTCGTCGTACAGGCCGTCCAGGCCGATGACTTCGGCGCCCTGCGGGGGCCATGCGGTGAGCGGGGCGGTGTCGGCCGGGAGGGTGCCGGTCGGCGCGAGCAGGCCGTCGGCGTGCCGGGTCCACGGCAGTTCCTCGTCGGGGCTCTCCGGACGCGACCAGATGGACACCGGGCGGGTTTCCCCCTCGGGCGCGCCCACGACGACCTGCAGCTGGACGGCACCGTGGTCGGGCAGCACCAGCGGTGCGTGCAGGGTGAGTTCGGCGATGTCGCCGCAGCCGACCTGGTCCCCGGCGCGCAGGGCGAGTTCCAGGTGGCCGGTGCCGGGAAAGAGCAGCCGGCCGCCGACGCGGTGGTCCTCGAGCCAGGGCTGGGCGGCCGGAGAGAGCCGTCCGGTGAGGACGACGCCCTCACTGTCGGCCCGTACCATCGCGGCGCCGAGCAGGGCGTGGTCGGTGGGGGCGAGCCCGGCGGAGGTGACGTCGGCTCCGTTCGCCGTGCTGTCGAGCCAGTACCACTCGTGCTGGAAGGCGTAGCCGGGCAGTGGGACGCGGCGCGGCCGGCGGCCCTCGGCGACGGCGGCCCAGTCGACGGTCGCGCCCTGGGTGAAAGCCTCGCCGAGGGCGGTCAGCAGCCGGTCCCGGCCGCCCTCGTCGCGGCGCAGGGAGCCGACGGCGGCCACGGCGTCGTCGGTCTCCTGGATGCCGAGGGTCAGCACCGGGTGCGGGCTGGACTCTATGAACAGCTGGTGTCCGTCGGCGACGGCCGCGCGCACCGCCTGCTCGAACAGCACGGTTCCGCGCAGGTTGGTGTACCAGTACCCGGCGCCGAGTCGAGCGGTGTCGACGAGGCCGCCGGTGACGGTCGAGTAGAACGGCACCGGTACGGCCCGCGGTTCGATGCCGTCGAGTACGTCGGCGAGGCGTTCGCGCAGGGTCTCGACATGGGCGCTGTGGGAGGCGTAGTCCACGGGCAGGCGCTTGGCGCGGACCTTCTCCGTCCGCAGCCGGGTGAGGAGTTCGTCCAATGCGTCGGGGTCGCCGGACACCACCGTGGAGGCGGCGCCGTTGACGGCGGCGACCGACAGCCGGCCGTCCCAGGCGGCGAGCCGGGCACGGACCGCGTCGGCGCCCTCTCCGACGGACATCATGCCGCCGGAACCGGACAGCAGTTCGGCGATGGCCTGGGAGCGCAAGGCGACGACACGGGCGCCGTCCTCCAGGGACAGCGCGCCGACCGCGCAGGCGGCGGCGATCTCGCCCTGGGAGTGGCCGATGACGGCGGCCGGGGTGACTCCGTACGCGCTCCAGAGGTGCGCCAGGGACACCATGACGGCCCACAGCAGCGGCTGGACGACGTCGACCCGGTCGAGGTCGCCGCGCAGCTCGGTGTGGAAGTCCCAGTCGGTGTGCGGCGCGAGTGCGGCGGCGCACTCGGCCATGCGGGCGGCGAACACCGGGGAGTCGCCGAGGAGTTGGGTGGCCATGCCCGACCACTGGGAGCCCTGGCCGGGGAAGACGAACACGGGCCGGGCGCGGCCGGCCGCGGTGCCCAGGGCGAGGGTGCGGGCCGTGGTGCCGTCGGCCAGCGCGGTGAGGGCGGCGCGCAGTTCGTCCGGGTCGGCTCCGGTGATCGAGGCCCTGTGCGCGAAACGGGCGCGGGTCGTGGCCAGCGACCAGCCGACGTCGGCCGGGCCGAGCCCGGGGTGGGTGTCGAGGTGGCCGAGGAGGGCCGCGGCCTGGCTGGCGAGGGCGGCGGGCGTCCTCGCGGTGAGCAGCCACGGGACGGCGAGGCCGTCGGGGCCGGTGTGCCGCGGCTCGGCGGGAGCGGGCGGGGCCTGTTCGAGGATGACGTGGGCGTTGGTGCCACTGATCCCGAACGAGGACACACCGGCCCGGCGCGGCCGGCCGAGCCGCGGCCAGTCCCGCTGCTCCGTCAGCAGCCGTACCCGCCCGGCGTCCCAGTCGACCTTCGTGGACGGCGCGTCCACGTGCAGGGTCTGCGGCAGCACCCCGTGCCGCATCGCCATGACCATCTTGATGACGCCCGCGACACCGGCGGCGGCCTGCGTGTGCCCGATGTTGGACTTGACCGAGCCCAGCCACAGCGGCTCTGCCCGTTCCTGACCGTAGGTGGCCAGCAGCGCCTGCGCCTCGATCGGGTCACCCAGCGTCGTACCCGTCCCGTGTGCCTCCACGACGTCGACGTCGGCGGTGGTGAGGCGGGCGTTCTCCAGGGCTTCCAGGATGACGCGTTCCTGGGAGGGGCCGTTGGGGGCGGTGAGGCCGTTGGAGGCGCCGTCCTGGTTGACGGCGGTCCCGCGGACGACGGCCAGCACCTCGTGGCCGTTGCGCCGGGCGTCGGAGAGCCGTTCCACCACCATGACGCCGACGCCCTCGCCCCACACGGTGCCGCCCGCCGCGTCGGCGAAGGCGCGGGTACGGGCGTCGGGAGCGAGCGCGCCCTGCCGGCTGAACTCGATGAACGTCTCCGGGGTGGCCATGACGGCGACGCCGCCGACGAGGGCGAGAGCGGACTCGCCCTGCCGCAGCGACTGGGCGGCCAGGTGCAGGGCCACCAGCGACGAGGAGCACGCGGTGTCGACGGACAGCGACGGGCCCTCCAGACCCAGGGTGTAGGCGACGCGCCCGGAGATGATGCTGCCGGATCCGAAGCTGCCGAAGTAGTCGTGGTACTGGACGCCGGTGAACACGCCGGTGCGGCTGCCCCTGAGGCTGTGCGGGTCGATGCCCGCGCTCTCCAGGGCCTCCCACGAGGTCTCCAGCAGCAGCCGCTGCTGGGGGTCCATGACGAGGGCTTCCTTGGGGCTGATGCCGAAGAACGCGGCGTCGAACGCGCCGGCGTCGTGCAGGAATCCGCCCTCACCGACGTAGGAGGTGTCGGGGCGCTGCCGGGTGGCGTCGACGATCCGGTCGACGTCCCAGCCCCGGTTGGCCGGGAACGGGGTGATGGCGTCGGTGCCGTCGGCGACCAGCCGCCACAGGTCCTCGGGGCTGCGGACGTCGCCCGGGTAGCGGCACGCCAGACCGACGATCGCCAGCGGTTCGTCGGCGCGGGCCTTGACGGTACGACGACCGCGGCGCGCCCCGGTGCGGGCGCCGCCGACCAGGGTGCCGAGGTGGGTGGCGAGCGCCTCGGGCGAGGGGTGGTCGAAGACGAGGGTGGCGCTGAGCCGCCGGCCCAGTTGGGCGGACAGGGAGTTGCGCAGTTCGATGGCGGCGAGCGAGTCGAAGCCGAGGTCCTTGAACGCCCGGTCGGTCTCCACGCTGCCCGCGTCGGCGTGCCCGAGCACGGCGGCGACGTGTGCGCGGACGGTGTGCAGCAGCGCCTCGGCGCGCTCCTCGTCCCCGAGGGCGGCCATGCGCTCGGCGAAGGTGACGTCGGCGCCCTCGGCGGCGGCCTCCCGGCGCACCGGCCGGCCGGCCAGCGCACGCAAGACGGGCGCGAGGCCGCTGCCCTGGGCGCGCAGCGCGGGCAGGCTGAGGCGCACCGGTGCCAGGGCGGGACGTCCGGCGCGCACCGCCAGGTCGAACAGGGCGGTACCCTCCTCCGCGGACAGGGCCGTCATGCCGCCGCGGGCCATACGGGCGCGGTCGGCCTCGTCGAGGGAGCCGGTCATGCCACCGGACGGCGCCCACGGCCCCCACGCCAGCGACAGCGCGGGTGTGGCCCGGGCGTGGCGGCGGGCGGCGAGGGCGTCCAGGAGGGCGTTGGCGGCGGCGTAGTTGCCCTGGCCCGGGGCGCCCACGGTGCCGGCGACGGACGAGAACAGCACGAACGCCGAGAGCCCCTCGGTCAGTTCGTGCAGGTGCAGGGCGGCGAGCGCCTTCGGCGCGAGGACCGTGTCGATCCGCTGGGGGGTGAGGGAGGAGACCACACCGTCGTCGAGGACACCGGCGGCGTGCACGACCGCGGTGAGCGGGTGCGCGGCCGGGATGCCGGCCAGCACGGCGGCGAGGGCGTCCCGGTCGGCGACGTCGCAGGCGTGGGCGGTCGCGGTGGCGCCGAGGCCGGCGAGTTCGGCGACCAGGTCGCCCGAGTCGCCCGACCGGCTGAGCAGCGCGAGGTGACGGACGCCGTACGCGGCGACCAGATGCCGGGCCAGCACCGGCCCCAGGCCTCCCGTGGCGCCGGTCAGCAGCACGGTTCCCTCGGGATCGAGACTCAACTCGCCCGATTCCTCCGGTGCTTCGGCGCGCACGAGCCGGGCCGCGTGAGCGGTGCCGGAGCGCAGGGCGATCTGCGGCTCGCCGGACGCGAGCACGGCGGGCAGGACGGAGGTGGCGTCCGTGCCCGGTTCGAGGTCGAGCAGCACGAACCTGTCGGGGTTCTCCGATTGCGCGGACCGCACCAGACCCCATACGGCGGCCCCGGCCAGGTCGGGCACGTCCTCCCCGGCGACGACGCCCACCGCGCCGTGGGTGACGACGGCCAGCGGGCGGGGATCGTCGTCCCGGAGAGCCTCGAGCGCGCGGTGCAGCGCCTCCCGTACGGCAGCGGGGTCCGTCCCCGGAGCGCTGTACAGCACCCGGTGCTCGCTGTCCGGGGCGTCGCCGTCCAGGGGCACCGGCTGCCAGTCGAGGGCGAACAGGGCGTCGGCGGTCGTGTCGCGGGCAGCGCGCAGGTTGGCGAGCGGGCGGGAGGCCAGTGAGGTGACCGTGGCGACGGGGGCGCCGGTGGCATCGGCCAGGTCTACGGCGAAGGCGTGCGGCCCGCTGGGCACCAGCCGGGCGCGCAGCACGGAGGCGCCGACCGCGTGCAGGGTGACGCCCTCGAACATGAAGGGCAGCCGGGCGGTGTCGGCGGCGGATCCGTCGCCGAGCAGGGCGAGGGAGTGCAGGGCGGCGTCGAAGGCGGCCGGGTGCAGGCCGAAGCGGGGCGCCTCGGCGGCGGGCCGCTCCGGCAGCCGCACCTCGGCGAAGACCTCCTCGCCGCGTCGCCAGGCCGCCGTCAGCGCCTGGAAGACGGGGCCGTACTCCAGACCGGCGGCGGCGTGCCGCTCGTACAGACCGGTGATGTCGAGGGGCTCGGCGTCCTCGGGCGGCCAGACGTCCAGCCGGGTGCCCGGCGTGCCGGTGGCGGCGGTGAGGAGGCCGGAGGCGTGCAGGGTCCAGGACTCGTCGGCGGGCAGGCTCTCGGCGCGGGCGTACACGTGCACGCTCCGGGCGCCGGAGGCATCCGGCGCCCCGACGGCGACCTGGACGCGCGTCCCGTCGTCCCGGGGCAGTACCAGCGGTACTTCCAGGGCGAGTTCCTCCAGGCGTCCGCAGCCGACCTGGTCGCCGGCGCGGACGGCAAGCTCGACCATGGCGGTGCCGGGGACGACAACCGATCCGCCGACGACGTGGTCGGCGAGCCAGGGGTGGGTGCGGACCGCCAGCCGGCCGGTGAGCACGGCACCGTCGGAGTCGGCCAGCATCGTCGCCGCGCCGAGCAGCGGGTGGTCGGCGGAGTCCAGTCCAGCGGAGCCGACGTCACCGACCGGGGCGGACGCCTCGGGCCAGAACCGTTCGCGCTGGAAGGCGGTGGTGGGCAGGTCGACGGTGCGGGCGCCGGTGAACAGGGCGGTCCAGTCCAGCGCGGCCCCGCCGGTGTACATCTGCGCCACGGCGGTGAGGAGCGTCTCCGTCTCGTCGCGCTCGCGGCGGGTGGCGGCGGCGAGCACGGCGCCGGCGTCCGTGCCGTCGGCGGCCAGACACTCACGGGCCATGGCCGTCAGCACGGCGTCGGGGCCGAGTTCCAGGAAGCGCGTGACGCCCGCGGCGGCGAGGGAGCGTATCCCGTCGTGGAAGCGGACCGCCTCGCGCACGTGCCGTACCCAGTAGTCGGGGCCGGCGAGATCCTTGGTGGCGAGGGCGCCGGTGACGTTGGAGACCACCGGGACGGTGGCCCGGTGGAAGGTCAGGGACTCGGCTACCGACCGGAATTCGGCCAGCATCGGATCCATGAGCGGCGAGTGGAAGGCGTGCGAGACCTTCAGCCGCCGGCTCTTGTCGAAGCGCGCGGCCACCGCCTCGGCCTCGGCCGCGTCGCCGGAGATCACCACGGAGCCGGGGCCGTTGACGGCGGCGACACCGACCCGCTCGGTCAGCAGCGGGCGGACCTCCTCCTCGGTGGCGCGTACGGCGAACATCGCGCCGCCCCCGGGCAGCGCCTGCATCAGCCGGCCGCGCGCGGCGACCAGCGTGGTCGCGTCCTTCAGGTCCAGGACGCCCGCCACATGGGCGGCGGCTATCTCGCCGACGGAGTGCCCGGCCAGGCAGTCGGGCGCGAGGCCCCACGACTCCACCAGTCGGTACAGCGCGACCTCGAAGGTGAACAGCGCGGTCTGGGTGCGGGCGGTCCGGTTCAGCGGCTCGGGGTCGTCGCCGAACATCACGTCGCGCAGGGCGTCGCCGAGCAGCGAGCAGATCTCGTCGACGGTGCGGGCGAACACCGGGAAGCGCGCGTACAGTTCGCGGCCCATGCCGGCGCGTTGCGAGCCCTGCCCGGTGAACAGGAAGGCGGTCTGTCCCTTGCGGACGCGGCCCCAGGCGGCGCCCTGGCCGCCCTCGGCGACGCGCGCCGTCGCCGCCATGAGCGCGTCGAGGCCGGTGCCGAGGACCACGGCCCGGTACTGGTGGGCGGTGCGGGTGGCGGCCAGGGAGTGCGCCACGTCGACCGGGTCCGCTTCGCCCGCGGCGGCCACCAGGCGGGCGGCCTGCTCGCGCAGGGCGCGCTCGGTCCGGCCGGAGAGCACCCACGGCACCAGCGGCGGCGCCGTACGCGGCTCAGCCTGCGCCGTTTCCTCCGCGGGGGCCTCCTCCAGGATGGTGTGCGCGTTGGTACCGCTGGCGCCGAAGGAGGAGACGGCGGCCCGGCGCGGGCGGCCGGGGTCGGTCCAGGGCCGGTTCTCCGTCAGCAGCCGGACCTGGCCCTGGGTCCAGTCGACCTTGGTGGACGGCTCGTCGGCGAACAGCGACCTGGGCAGGATCCGGTGCCGCATCGCCATGACCGCCTTGATGATCCCGGCGACGCCGGCCGCGGCCTGGGTGTGCCCGATGTTGGACTTCACCGAGCCGAGCCACAGCGGGGCGTCCGCGGGCCGGTCCTGGCCGTAGGTGGCGAGCAGTGCCTGGGCCTCGATCGGGTCGCCGAGGGTGGTGCCGGTGCCGTGCGCCTCCAGCAGGTCCACGTCGGCCGGGCCGAGCCGGGCGCCGGTCAGCGCGGCCCGGATGACGCGCTGCTGGGAGGGCCCGTTGGGCGCGGTCAGGCCGTTGGAGGCGCCGTCCTGGTTGACGGCGGAGCCGCGGACGACGGCCAGCACCTCGTGGCCGTTGCGGCGGGCGTCGGAGAGCCGTTCCAGCACCAGCATGCCGGCGCCCTCGCTCCAGCCGGTGCCGTCGGCGGCGTCCGCGAAGGACTTGCAGCGGCCGTCGAGGGCGAGGCCGCGCTGGCGGGAGAAGGCGATGAAGTTGCCCGGCGTGGACATCACGGTCGCGCCGCCCGCGAGGGCGAGGGTGCACTCCTTGTCGCGCAGCGCCTGTACGGCGAGGTGCACCGCGACGAGCGCGGAGGAACAGGCGGTGTCGATGGTGACGGCGGGGCCCTCCAGGCCCAGGGTGTAGGAGATGCGCCCGGAGATCACGGCGGCCAGCACGCCGGTGCCGAGCGCCGCCTCGCTGTCCTCCGGCATCTTCGCCAGCAGGTCCTTGTAGTCCTGGCCGTTGGTGCCCGCGAACACCCCGATCCGGGCTCCGTGCGCCGAGTCGGGGGCGATCCGGGCCCTCTCCAGCGCCTCCCACGACACCTCCAGCAGCAGCCGCTGCTGGGGGTCCATCGCGACCGCCTCGCGGGGGCTGATGCCGAAGAAGTCCGGCTCGAACCCGGCCGCGTCGTCCAGGAACCCGCCGCGCCTGACGTACGTCCTGCCGGTGGCGTCCGGGTCGGGGTCGTACAGGACGTCGACGTCCCAGCCCCGGTCGGCGGGGAAGTCACCGATGGCGTCGGTGCCGTCGTGGACGAGTCGCCAGAACTCCTCCGGGGTGGTCACGCCGCCGGGAAAGCGGCAGCTCATTCCGACGATGGCGATGGGTTCCCGGTCCTGTGTCTCCACCTCGCGCAGCCGCTGACGGGTCTGGGCCAGGTCGGCGGAGACCCTCTTGAGGTAGGAGAGCAGCTTGTCGTCGTTGGTCATCGGGTGTCGCCACTCCTGTGCGAAGAGGTGGACTGCGGTGGGGCCGGGGTGCCGTGGGAGGGCGGCCTCACGCCGAGCCGAGTTCGTTGTCGATGAAGGCGAAGACGTCGTCGGCGGAGGCGTCCTCCAGCCGTCCGGCGACAGCGGCGGCGTCCTGGCCGAGGGTCTTGTTCAGGTCGCCGAGCAGGGCCTGCAGGCGGGTGGTGATCCGGCCCTGCTCGATGTCCTCGGCGGTGAGGTCACCGAGGCGGGCGACGACCCGGTCGAGTTCGGCGACGACCGAGTCCACCGAGGTGTCGGCGCCCGCGAGTTCGGTGCCCAGGTACTTGGCGAGGGCGGCGGGGGTGGCGTAGTCGAAGACGAGCGTGGCCGGCAGCGGCACCCCGGCGGCGCCGCTGATCCGGTTGCGCAGGTCGACGGAGGTGAGCGAGTCGAAGCCGAGGTCGCGGAAGGCGGCGGTCGGCTCGACCGCGTCCGCGCTGCCGTGGCCGAGGACCGCGGCGGCCTGTCCGCACACCAACTCCTGCAGGGCGCGCTCGCGTTCGCCGCCGGTGAGGCCGGCGAGCTTCTCGGCGAAGCCGTCGGCCACGCCCGCCTGGGCGCCCCCGCCCGTGCCGCGCCGCACCTCGGGCAGCGCGGACAGCAGGGCGCTGGGCCGGCTGGCGGTGAACGCGGGCGCGAACACGGACCAGTCGACGTCGGCGACGGTGACGGTCGTGTCGCCGCCGTCCAGGGCACGGCCGAGCGCGGTGAGGGCGCGCTCGGGGTCGAGGGGGGACATGCCCATCGCCCGGGCGGCCGAGCGGACGGTGCCGTGGGCGGCCATCCCGTCGCCGCCCCACGGTCCCCAGGCCACCGAGGTGGCGGGCAGTCCGGCGGCGCGCCGGTGCTCGGCGAGGGCGTCCAGGTAGGCGTTGGCCGCGGCGTAGTTGGCCTGTCCGGCGCCGCCGACGGTGGCGGTCAGGGAGGAGAACAGCACGAACGCCGACAGGTCCCGGTCGGCGGTCAGTTCGTGCAGGTGGCGGGCGGCGTCGGCCTTCGCGGCGAGGACACCGGCGAAGCGTTCGGGGGTGAGGGCGTCCAGGACGCCGTCGTCGAGGACGCCGGCCAGGTGCATCACGGCGGTGAGGGGGTGTTCCCGCGGTACGGAGTCCAGCAGCGCGGCCAGTGCCTCGCGGTCGGTGACGTCGCAGGCGGCGAGGGTCACCTCGGTACCGGCCTCGGTGAGTTCGCGGACGAGCTCGGCGGCACCGGGCGCGTCCGCGCCGCGGCGGGAGGTCAGCAGCAGATGTCCGGCGCCCCCGGCGGCGAGCCGACGGGCGAGGGCCGTACCGACCGCGCCGGTGGCCCCGGTGACCAGGACCGTGCCGGAGGGCTTCCAGGGGGCGCCGGCACGGGCCGGGGCGTGCTCCAGCCGCCGGCCGTAGGCGCCGGACTCGCGGACGACGACCTGGTCCTCGCCCCCGGCGTCGCCGAGCAGCGCGGCCAGCCGGGCGACGGTCTGCGGACCGATCTCGGCGGGCAGGTCGACGAGTCCGCCCCACCGGTCGGGGTGCTCCAGGGCGGCGACCCGGCCGAGGCCCCACACCTGGGCCTGTGCGAAGCCGGTGACCTCGGCGGCCGTCCCGTGGGCGACGGCGTCGCGGGTGACGCACCACAGCGGGGCGGTGATCCCGGCGTCCCCGAGGGCCTGCACGAGAGCCGCGGTCGCGGCCGGTTCGGTGACGGGCGCCAGGAGGGACAGCACGCCGTCGGCGTCACCCCGGCCGGCGAGCAGCCCGGCGAGCTCGGAACGACGGGCCGATGCCGGTGCCGTGAGGGTGTCGACGCGCAGGCCCCGGTCCGTGAGCCCGGTCAGGACGGCGGTCGTCCAGGGGTCGTCGGCGGCGGGGACGACGGCCAGCCAGTGGCCGCCGAGCGCGGGGGTGGCGGCGGGGGCCAGCGGCTCCCAGGCGACGCGGTAACGCCAGCCGTCGGCGGTCGCGTTGGCCTGCCGCTGTTCGTGCCAGGCGGCGAGGGCCGGTACGACGGCGGCGACGGACGTCTCGTCGGTGACGCCGAGGGTGGCGGCGACGGCGGTCACGTCCTGGTCCCGCACCAGTTCCCAGAACGGGTCGTTCGGGTCGCCGCCCGCGCGGGCGGCAGCGGAGCGCTCGGCCTGCAGGATGGGGGCGTCCTCCCAGTGCCGGTCGCGCCGGAACGGGTAGGTGGGCAGGCCGACCTTGCGGCCTCCGGCGAACACGACCGTCCAGTCGGGTCCGGTGCCGGTCAGGTGCAGCCGGCAGATCGCCTCCACGAGGGCGGCGTCCTCGTCCCGGTCGCGGCGCTGGGTGCCGATGACGTCGGGCACCACGTCCTGGGCCATGTTGGTGAGCACCGAGTCGGGCCCGACCTCGAGGAAGCGGGTGGCGCCCTCGGCGGCCAGGGTGGTGACCCCGTCGTGGAAGCGGACGGCCTCGCGGACGTGCCGCACCCAGTACTCGGGCGAGGTGAGCTCGTCGGCCATGCGCCCGGTGACGTTGGAGACGACCGGCAGGGCGGGCTCGTGGAAAGTGAGGCCGGCCAGCACCTCGCGGAACGCCTCGAGCATGGGGTCCATGCGGCGGGAGTGGAAGGCGTGCGAGACCGTCAGCCGGGTGGTCTTCTCCACCTTCGCTGCGACGGCGAGTACGGCCTCCTCGTCGCCCGAAACGACCACGGAGCGGGGGCCGTTGACGGCCGCGATGTCGACGCCGTCGGTGAGCAGCGGCGCCACCTCGGCCTCGGAGGCCAGCAGGGACACCATGGCGCCGCCCGCGGGCAGTTCCTGCATGAGCCGGCCTCGGGCGGCGACGAGGGCGACCGCGTCCTTCAGCTCCAGGACGCCGGCGACGTGCGCGGCGACGACCTCGCCGATGGAGTGCCCGGCGAGCAGGTCCGGGCGGATGCCCCAGTGCTCCAGCAGCCGGTACAGGGCGGTTTCGAAGGTGAACAGGGCCGCCTGCGCGTACACGGTCTGGTGCAGCGGCGAGGCGGCGGGGTCGGCGGCCTCCTCGAACATCACCTCGCACAGCGGCCGTTCCACATGGGCGTCGAAGGCGGCGCAGATCTCGTCGAAGGCGGCGGCGAACACCGGGAACGCGGCGTGCAGGGTACGGCCCATGCCGGGCCGCTGGGAGCCCTGGCCGGAGAACAGCACGCCGAGCCTGCCGGGCTCCGGCGCCGCCACGGCTGCCCGGCTGCCGTCGGCGACGGCCCGCAGGCCGGCCAGCAGCTCCTCCCGGTCGCGGCCGGTGACGGCGGCCCGGTGCGGGAAGAGCGCGCGCGTGGTGGCCAGCGAGTGACCGACGTCGTACGGGTCGAGGTCGCCGGCGGCCGCGAGGAGCCGTTCCGCCTGCCGCCGGACGGCGTCGGAGCCCTTGCCGGAGAGCACCCACGGGATGACCGGCAGCTCGGCGCGCTGCGGGGCGGGCTGTTCGGCCTCGACGGGCGGCGCCTGCTCCAGGATGGTGTGCGCGTTGGTGCCGGAGATGCCGAAGGAGGACACGCCGGCCCGCCGGGGACGGCCGTCGGGGGTGTCCCAGGGACGCGGCTCGGTGAGCAGGCGGACGTCGCCCGCGCTCCAGTCGACGGCGGTGGACGGCTTCTCGGCGTGCAGGGTGCGGGGCAAGGTGCCGTGGCGCATCGCCATGACCATCTTGATGACGGCGCCGACGCCGGCGGCGGCCTGCGGGTGGCCCATGTTGGACTTGATGGAGCCGAGCCACACCGGCTGGTTCTCGGGCCGGTCCTGTCCGTAGGCGGCGATGACGGCCTGGGCCTCGATGGGGTCGCCGAGGGTGGTGCCGGTGCCATGCGCCTCGACCGCGTCGATGTGGTGCGGGGCGAGCTGCGCGTCGGCGAGGGCCTGCTGGATGACGCGGATCTGGGCCGGTCCACTGGGCGCGGTCAGGCCGTTGGAGGCGCCGTCCTGGTTGACGGCGCTGCCACGGACGACGGCGAGCACCTCGTGGCCGTTGCGCAGGGCGTCGGACAGCCGCTCCACGAGCAGCATGCCCGCGCCCTCGGCCCAGGCGGCGCCCGCGGCGTCGTCGGAGAAGGAGTGGCAGCGGCCGTCGGGGGACAGCGCGCGGCGTTCGCTGAACTCGATGAACATCTCGGGGCTGGCCATGACGGCGGCGCCGCCCGCGAGCGCGAGGGAGCACTCCCCCTTGCGCAGCGACTGGATCGCCGAGTGCAGCGCCACCAGGGAGGACGAGCAGGCGGTGTCCATGGTGACCGCGGGGCCCTCCAGGCCCAGGGTGTAGGCGATGCGGCCGGAGACGATGCTGCCGGAGATGGTGCCGCCGGTGTAGTCGTGGTGCATCAGGCCGACGAAGACGCCGGTCTGGGAGCCCTTGACGGTGGTGGGGTCGATGCCGGCGCGTTCGAAGGCCTCCCAGGTGACCTCCAGCAGCAGTCGCTGCTGGGGGTCGGTGCCGGGTGCGTCCTTGGGGCTGATGCCGAAGAACGCGGGGTCGCACTCGGCGGCGTCGTGCAGGAAGCCGCCGTGGCGGACGTAGGACTTGCCGGGGACGCCGGGCTCGGCGTCGTAGATCGCCTCGACGTCCCAGCCGCGGTCGGTGGGGAACTCGGTGACGACGTCGACGCCCTCGTCGACGATGCGCCACAGGTCCTCGGGGGTGCGCACGCCGCCGGGGTAGCGGCAGCCCATGCCGATGATGGCGACGGGCTCGCGGTGCTGCTCCTCCAGCTCCCGTACGCGGCGGCGGCTGCGCTCCAGCTCGGTCGTGGCCCGCTTGAGGTAGTCGCGGAGCTTGCCGGCCGTGGCCGAGTCTTCCATCACTGGGCTCCCAGTTCGTTGTCGATCCTGGCGAAGAGTTCTTCGTCGCTGGCTTCCCGGACGTCCGCGGGCGCCTCGGGCGCTGTGCGACGTGCGTGGGTGTCCTGCCAGCTGCGCAGCAGCGCTTCGAGGCGCGCGGTGACGCGGGCGTGGCTGCCGTCCTGGTCGGGCAGGTCGTGCAGGGCGGCTTCGAGGCGGTCCAGCCCGGCCAGCGCGGACCGGGTGAGGTCGGCCGGGCCGGGGACGAGTGCGCTCTTGAGGTGGACGGCGAGGGCGAGGGGTGTGGGCTCGTCGAAGACGAGCGTCGCGGGCAGGGTCAGTCCGGTGGCACCCGCGAGGAGGTTGCGCAGTTCGACGGCGGCGAGCGAGTCGAAGCCCATCTCCTGGAAGGCGCGCCCCGGGTCGACCGACGCGGGCGAGGGGTGCCCGAGCACGCCGGCGACATGGGTGCGCACCAACTCCAGCAGGGTGCGGTCGCGTTCGGAGTCGGCCAGCGGCGCGAGCCGGTCGCGCCAGGAGCCGGCCGACGCGCCCGCGGTGGGCTCGGGACCACGCCGCCGGGCGGGCCGCACCAGGCCGCGCAGCAGCGCGGGCACGCCGTCGGGCCGGGTGCGCACCGCCGCGGCGTCCAGGCGTACGGGCACCACGACGGCGTCCTCGGCAACGAGTCCGGCGTCGAAGGTGCGCAGTCCCTGTACGGGGGTCAGCGGCGGCAGGCCGAGCCGGCGCAGCCGCTCCAGGTCGGCGGCGTCGATGCCGGCGCTCATGCCCGCGGAGCCGGACCACAGGCCGTAGGCGAGGGAGACGGCGGGCAGACCGAGCGCGCGGCGGTGGGCGGCGAGACCGTCGAGGAAGGTGTTGGCGGCGGCGTAGTTGGCCTGCCCGCCGCCGACCAGCAGACCGGCGGTGGAGGACAGCAGGACGAAGGCCGTCAGGTCCTTGTCGCGGGTCAGTTCGTGGAGGTTCCAGGCGGCGTCCGCCTTGGGCCGCAGCACGCGGTCGACCTTGTCCGGGCCGAGGGTGGCCAGCAGTCCGTTGTCGACGACGCCGGCGGCGTGCACCACGGCCCGCACCCCGTGACCGTGCTCGTCCTCGTGCTCGTCGAGCAGCGCGGCCAGCGCCGCCCGGTCGGCGGCGTCACAGCGGGCCAGCGTCACCTCGGCCCCCAACCCGGCCAGTTCGGCGCGCAGTTCGGTGGCTCCGGGGGCGTCCGCGCCGCGCCGCCCGGCGAGCAGCAGGCGCCGTACCCCGTGCTCGGTCACCAGGTGACGGGCGATCAGGGCGCCGAGGCCTCCGGTGCCGCCGGTGATCAGGACGGTGCCGTCCGGGTCCCAGGCGAGCGGGCCACCGGGCTTGGCCCGGGCCAGCCGCGGCACCCGTACCTCGCCGTCCCGCACCGCGACCTCCGGCTCGTCGGAGGCGAGGGCCGTGGCGAGGGCGGGCCCCGGGGCGGCGCTGCCGTCGCTGTCGACGAGCAGGAACCGGCCGGGGTTCTCGGCCTGGGCGGCGCGCACGAGCCCGTACAGGGCGGCGTGGGTGAGGTCGCCGGTGCGCAGGAGGACGGCGAGCCGCCGGCCGGCGCAGCGCTCGTCGTTCAGCCAGGCACGCAGGGTGTCCAGGAGGGCGTTCACCTGGTCCCGTACCAGGGCGGGCAGGTCCTCGGGGGCATCGGGGGCGTGTGGTGGGGCCAGGACGACCAGGCCGGGCACCGCACCGGCGGCCAGGAGGCCGGCCGGGTCGCGGTGGTGGGGCGCGTCGAGGCCGGTGTCGTGGCCGCACACGGCGAGTGCGGGCATGTCCACGGCCCCCGGGCCGGGCGCCGGGACCAGATCGACCCGGAACAGCGGGTCCTCGCCGTCCCCGGCGAGCTGTTCGGCGGAGACGGGGCGGGCCACGAGGCTGCGCACGGTCGCCACCGGCACGCCGGCGGCGTCGGAGAGGGCGAGGGAGACGGCGTCGGGGCCCGCCGGGGTCAGGTGCAGGCGCAGGGTGCCGGTGCCGGCGCGGTGCAGGGTGACGCCGCCCCAGGCGAACGGCAGCACGGCCTGTCCGCCGGGGAGGTCGAGCAGGTTGACGTGCAGGACGGCGTCCAGGAGAGCGGGGTGCACGCCGAACGGGGCGGCGGTGGCGCGGGCGCGCTCGGGCAGCGCCGCCTCGGCGAACAGCTCGTCGCCGCGCCGCCACATGGCGCGCAGCCCCTGGAAGACCTCGCCGTAGCCGTAGCCGGTGGCTGCCAGGCCGGGGTACAGGCCGTCCAGGTCGACGGGTTCGGCGTCCGCGGGCGGCCAGGCCGTCGGGGTCGCCGGGACCGCTTCCCCGGCGGGTGCGCAGGTGAGGGTGCCGGCGGCGTTGCGCGCCCACGGGGCGTCGGGACTGTCGGCGCGCCGGGACCAGACGGTCAGTTCGCGCCGCCCGTCCCGCTCGGCGCCGACGGCGACCTGTACGGCCACTGCGCCCTGCTCGGGCAGGATCAGCGGGGTGTGCAGGGTGAGTTCGTCGACGGTGTCGCAGCCGGTGCGCTCGGCGGCCTGCAGGGCCATCTCGACGAAGGCGGTGCCGGGCAGCAGCACGGTGCCGTGTACGGCGTGGTCGGCGAGCCACGGGTGGGAGGCGAGGGAGATCCGGCCGGTGAGGACCGCTCCCCCGGTGCCGGGCAGGTCGGTCGCGGCGGCCAGCAGCGGATGGCCGGTGGCGCTCTGCCCGAGACCGCCGGCGTCGCCGCTGCCCCCGGCGCCGGCCTCCAGCCAGTGCCGTTCCCGCTGGAAGGCGTAGGTGGGCAGGCTGGTGTGGCGGGCGGCGTGCGGGGCGAAGAACGCCGTCCAGTCCACGCCGGTGCCGGCCGCGTCCAGCCGGGCCACGGCCGTGACCAGGTCCCGCTCCTCGTCACCGTCGCGGCGCAGCCCGGCGACGGTCACGCTGTCCTCGGGCACGCAGTCCACGGCGAGGGCGGTGAGGGCGGCGTCCGGGCCGACTTCGAGGAACACCCGGACGCCCAGCTCGTGCAGAGCGGCCAGGGCGGGGGCGAAGCGGACGGGCCGGCGGACGTGGTCCACCCAGTAGCCGGGGCTGGTCATCTGGCCGGGGCCGGCGAGGGCGCCGGTGAGCGTGGAGACGATCGGGATGCGCGGCTCGTGGAAGGTGCACTGCGCGGCGGCCTCGGCGAAGTCGGCCAGCATGGGCTCCATCAGCGGCGAGTGGAAGGCGTGCGAGACCGTCAGCCGCTTGCTCTTGTCGAAGCGGGCGGCGAGCGCGTCCACGGCGTCCTCGTCGCCCGAAACGACCACGGAGCGGGGACCGTTGACGGCGGCGAGGCCCACCCGGTCGTTCAGGTGGGGGATGACGTCGTCCTCGGTGGCGCGCAGTGCGGCCATGGCGCCGCCGGCCGGCAGGGCCGCCATCAGGCGACCGCGGGCGAGCACGAGGTGGACGGCGTCCGGCAGGGAGAGGACGCCGGCGACATGGGCGGCGGCCAGTTCACCGACGGAGTGCCCGGCCAGGTGGTCGGGGGTCACGCCCCAGGACTCCAGCAGCCGGTACAGCGCCACTTCGGTCGCGAAGATGGCGATCTGCGCGTAGTCGGTACGGGTGAGCAGGTCGGCGTCCGTGTCGATGACGTCGGCGAGGGGCCGTTCCAGGTCCCGGTCGGCGAGTGCGCACACCGCGTCGAAGGCCGCGGCGTACGCCGGGAAAGCCCGGTGCAGGTCCCGGCCCATGCCGAGCCGCTGCGCTCCCTGACCGGTGAACAGGAAGGCGGTCCTGCCGCGGGCCGGGGTGAGCGGGGTCGCGGTGGCGAGCCGGGCGAGCAGCTCGCCGGTGTCCCGGCCGACCGCGACGGCGCGGTGTTCGAAGCGGGCGCGGGTGGTGGCCAGCGACAGACCGAGGTCGGCGGGCCGCGTGCCGGGGTGCGCGTCGAGGTGGTCGCGCAGGCGCGAGATCTGCGCGGCCAGGGCCTGACGCGTGCGCCCGGTCACGATCCAGGGGAGGCAACCGCCCTCTCCTGCGGGCGCGTCGTCCGCCTCCCGGGCGGGCGCCTGTTCCAGGACGACGTGCGCGTTGGTGCCGCTGATGCCGAAGGAGGAGACGGCGGCGCGGCGGGGCCGTCCGGTGTCGGGCCACGGGCGCCGCTCCAGGGCCAGTTCGACGGCGCCCGCGCTCCAGTCCACCTGGTCGGTGGGGGCATCGACGTGGAGCGTCGGCGGAACCTCACCGTGCCGCATGGCCAGCACCATCTTGATGACCCCGGCGACGCCCGCGGCGGCCTGGGTGTGTCCGAGGTTGGACTTGACCGAGCCCAGCAACAGCGGCCGCTCGGCGGGGTGTTCCTTGCCGTACGTCGCGAGCAGCGCCTGGGCTTCGATGGGGTCGCCGAGGGAGGTGCCGGTGCCGTGTGCCTCCACCACGTCGACGTCGGCGGCGGTGAGCCCGGCGCCGGCCAGCGCCTGGCGGATGACCCGCTGCTGGGAGGGGCCGTTGGGTGCGGTCAGCCGGCTGCTGGCGCCGTCGGAGTTGACCGCGCTGCCCCGGATGACGGCGAGTACCGGGTGGCCGTGGCGCTGGGCGTCGGCGAGCCGCTCCAGCAGCAGCATGCCGGCGCCCTCACCCCAGCCGGTGCCGTCCGCCGCGGCGGCGAACGCCTTGCAGCGGCCGTCCGGGGCGAGTCCGCGTTGCCGGCTGAAGTCGATGAACGTCTCCGGCGTGGACATCACGGTGACGCCGCCGGCCAGGGCGAGCGAGCACTCGCCCGACTGCAGCGCCCGCACCGCCCAGTGCAGGGCGACCAGGGAGGAGGAGCAGGCGGTGTCGACGGTGACCACCGGGCCCTCGAGGCCGAAGGTGTAGGCGACGCGTCCGGAGGCGATGCTGGCGGCGCTTCCGTTGGCGAGGTAGCCGTCCAGATCCTCGGGGACGGAGGTGAGGCGGGTGGCGTAGTCGTTGTACATCACACCGGCGAACACACCGGTGCGGCTGCCGCGCAGGGAGGCCGGGACGATGCCGGCCCGTTCGAAGGCCTCGTGAGAGGTCTCCAGCAGCAGCCGCTGCTGCGGGTCCATGGCGAGGGCCTCGCGGGGGCTGATGCCGAAGAAGTCGTGGTCGAAGTCGGCGGCGTCGTGCAGGAATCCGCCGGTGCGGGCGTACGTCCTGCCGGTGGCGTCCGGATCGGGGTCGTACAGCGCGTCCACGTCCCAGCCGCGGTCGGCCGGAAAGTCCGACACCGCGTCGGTCCCCGACGCGACCAGGCCCCACAGCTCCTCGGGAGTGGTGACGCCGCCCGGGTAGCGGCAGCCGATGCCGACGACGGCGACCGGGCCGTGTGCGCGTTGCTCGTTCTCACGCAGCCGTCGCCGCGCCTCCCGCAGGTCCGCGGTCGTCCGCCTGAGATAGTCGAGCAGTTGCTCTTCGTTGTTCACCAGCGCGCCATCCGATCGAGATCGAAGTGAGGGCCTCGGTCGTGCGGACAGCCTCCGGACGGTGTCCGGTCCGCTTCCCCTCCGCTGTCGGAGGCTAGGCAGGCGGCGATGACGCGGGACACCCCTACAGCCCCCAGGGCCCCCGGCGGTGGGTAAGGGGGTGTCTCGGCGCAGGGCCGCTGACCGCTCACGGCATGCGCGGTGATCAGCAGCCGCGGGCCGCTTCGCCGACGTCCGGAGGCGAGACCTGCTTTCCGACCGACCGGCCGCGCTTCGCCGGGCGGCGTCGCCGAGTGCGGCGCGCGGCCCCAGGACCGCCGGCGCACGATGCGGATCACCGCTGCGGGTCGGGCCGGCTGCGCGCGGACATCCGCCCCATGGCCCCCGTCTTGCCGCCGGCCTGCCCGCGGTCGGGATCACCACGCGGTGAACGCGGCCACGCGCCTGACCAGTACCAACCACCGGCCGCGCGCGAGACGTTCAGCGGCCGGACCGGCCGCGGCGACCAGGGAGACGGAGGCGAAGAGTCCTGCCCCCTGGTGGCGTCGGACGAGCGGGGCGGAGGAGGTGCTGAGGATCGTGTGCGGCAGGTAGGTGACCGGTTCGCCGGTTACGACAGTACGGGGACGAGGACCTGCCCCTGCCAGTCAGGACGAGCCGTCCGCCGCGCGTCGGGATCGGCCTCGCGGCGGACGAGGCCCCTGGCCGCGAGGCGGTCGGCCAGGCGTGAGAGGGCTCCGGAAGCGGTGGCCATGCGCGCGGCCACGGCCTCGGTGCTGTCGTGGCTGGGGAACACGCCGGCCCGCACACCCCATGGGGAGACGGTGACGTCGTACCGGGCGGGCTCGGCCTCGAACCGGCGGTGCGCCGTGGCGGCTACCGGACGGCCGCGGCGGGTGGCCGTTCGCGAAGAGCCCCGTAGGCGACGAAGTACGCGGGGACCCGGCGGACCCACCTGGACTCGGCGAGCAGGTGCGCCGCGCGCTGAGCCCTCTTCGCGCTCCCGAGGGGTGGCCGGCCCCGCAGGACCGGAGCGATGAAGCGGGCGTGGGCCGCCCGCTGGAGGGTCTGCGTGACGACCGTGGTGGGACGGCGGCGGCGCTGCACCGCGCGCAGGTCGCGCCGGCGCACGGTCCCGCGGCGCAGCGGACCCGCGAGATGGCGGGCGGCGGCCACGGCGTCCTGTACCGCGAGGTTGATGCCGATGCCGAACACCGGGGACATCGCGTGCGCGGCGTCGCCGATGCACAGCAGGCCCGGCCGGTGCCAGCGGCGCAGCCGGTCCAGGCGTACGTCGAGGAGCTTGACCTCGCCCCACGAGCGCACCGCGTACGCGCGGTCGGCGAGCCAGGGGGCGGCCGCCGTGAACTGCGCCAGGAACCGGTCCAGTCCGGCGGCGCGGCGCTCGGCGTCGGTGCCCTTGGGGATGAGCGCGGTGCACTGCCAGTAGTCGCCGCGGTCGATCATCGCGGTCAGGAAGCGGTCGCCGACGCCGCCGACGAGTCCGCGCGGGTCGTCCTCCTGTCGCGGCACGCGGAACCACCAGGCGTCCATCGGGCAGCCGAAGCGGCGCAGGCCGAGCTCCGGCCTCGTGCGGGCCAGTGATCCCCGCCCGTCGCAGGCGACCGTGAGGGCGGCGCGCAACTCTCCGGTACGGCCCTCGGAGGTTCGGTAGCGCACTCCGCTCACGCGCCCGGACTCGGTCAGGAAGCCGACCGCTTCCGTGTTCATCCGCAAGTGGAAGGACGGCTCACGCCGGGCCTCGTCCGCGAGCAGGTCCAGCAGGTCCCACTGGGGCACCATCGCGATGTAGTTGTAGGGGCCGGGCAGCACCGAGAGGTCCCCGACCGTGACGTTCGAGCGGCCGGCGCCGACCGGCAGCTGGACGGTGCGCACCCGGCGCTGCGGCAGCCGGGCGAAACGCTCGCCCAGACCGAGCTCGTCCAGCAGCGCCAGGGTGGAGGGGTGGACGGTGTCCCCGCGGAAGTCGCGCAGGAAGTCGCCGTGCTTCTCCAGCACCGTCACCTCGACACCGGCCCGCGCCAGCAGCAGCGCGAGCACCATCCCGGCGGGGCCGCCTCCCACCACACAGCAGGTGGTCCGTTCCATGACAGACCTGCCCTTCGCGAAGAGAGCAGTAATTCATCGGTCGATGAATACCCTACTCCTTCAGGCGACCGCCGTCCTCCCGGGTTCCGCGCCGTCGTGGTGGATCGGTGTCCGCGCCCCGGTCAGCGGAATGCCCGTGCCTCCCCGCCTGGCGGCGACGATCTCCGCCACGATCGACAGGGCGGTCTCCTCCGGCGTCCGGGCCCCCAGATCGAGGCCGATGGGGGACCGCAGCCGGGCCAGCTCGCGCTCGCTCACGCCTTCCGAGCGCAGCCGCCGTTCGCGGTCGGCGTGGGTGCGGCGGGAACCCATGGCACCGATGTAGGCCGCCGGCATGCCCAGGGCCGCCTTCAGCAGGGGTACGTCGAACTTCGCGTCGTGGGTCAGCACGCACAGGACCGTGCGGGCGTCGGTTCCGGTGCGCCGCAGATAGCGGTGCGGCCAGTCGACGACGACCTCGTCGGCGTCGGGGAAGCGGGCCGGTGTCGCGAAGACGGGACGGGCGTCGCAGACGGTCACGTGGTACCCGAGAAACCTGCCCGCCCGCGCCAGCGCCGCCGCGAAGTCGACGGCGCCGAAGATGATCAGGCGGGGCGGCGGCACGTTCGACTCGACCAGCAGGGTCAGACCGCCGGGGCAGTGCGAGCCGTCCGCCGAGAGCTCCACCGTGCCGGTGCGGCCCGCCTCCAGGAGGGCCCGGGCCTCGGTCCCCGCCGTCCGGTCCAGGTCCGGGTGTCCGCCGAGGCCGCCCTCGTGCGTGCCGTCGGACCGGACCAGCAGGGCGCGTCCGAGGAGTTCGGCCGGGCCGCGGGCGACCCGGGCGAGGGCCGCCGGTTCGCTCCCGGCGGCGGCCGTCACAGCCGCCGCCAGGACCGGACGAGCCGGTCCGGTCACCGGCACGATCAGGACGTCGATCGTCCCGCCGCAGGTCAGCCCCACGGCGAAGGCGTCCTCGTCGCTGTAGCCGAACCGTTCCAGCACGCTCTCCCCGGTCCGCAGCGCCTCGCGGCACAGGTCGTAGACCGCGCCCTCCACGCATCCGCCGGAGACCGAGCCGATGACGGCGCCCGCACCGTCGACGG
Organism: Streptomyces sp. NPDC048191; assembly: GCF_040652655.1. NCBI lineage: Bacteria > Bacillati > Actinomycetota > Actinomycetes > Kitasatosporales > Streptomycetaceae > Streptomyces > Streptomyces sp. NPDC048191. The sequence continues at coordinate 94,918 of NZ_JBEZMO010000011.1, read as the reverse complement.
CGAGGGCGGCACCGGGACCGCGTGGTGCGCTGCCGCCGACCGCCACCACGGTCGCGACGGCGAACTCCCGGCCCTCCTCGATCCAGTCGGCCAGCTCCTGGGCCAGGTCAAGCATCCGGCGCCCCCGCGGCTGCCGACAGGACGCGGTCCGGCCTGATGGGCAGGCTGCGATGGCGTACGCCGGTCGCGTGCCAGACCGCGTTGGCGATGGCGGCCGCGGCACCCACGATGCCGACCTCGCCGATGCCCTTGATGCCGACCGGGTCGTCGGGGTCGGCGTCGTCCACCCAGTCGGCCTCGATCCGGGGCACGTCGGCGTGCGTCGCCACGTGGTAGCCCGCGAGATCGGCGCCGACGTTGCCGCCCGAGGCCCGGTCGCGCACCGCTTCCTCGTGCAGGGCCATGGAGATGCCCCAGATCATGCCGCCCAGCAACTGGTTGCGCGCGGTGAGCGGGTTGACGATCCGGCCGGCCGCGAAGACGCCGAGCATGCGCCGCACGCGCACCTCGCCGGTGGTGACGTCCACGGCGACCTCGGCGAACTGCGCCCCGAAGGAGTGCCGTTCGGCGGCGGCGAGGGCACCGATGGCGGCCGTGGTGTCGGACCGTACCGTGACGCCCTCCGGAGGAATGTCGGCTCCGAGAGCCAGCCTCTCGCGCAGTTCGCCGGCCGCGGCCCCGACGGCCCAGGCCCAGGAGCGGGTGCCCATGGAACCACCCGCGATCATCGCCGGCCCGAAGTCGCTGTCGCCGATGCGCACCCGGACCCGCTCCGGGGACACCTGGAGCGCGTCCGCCGCGACCAGGGTGAGCGCGGTACGGGCCCCGGTGCCGATGTCGGCCGCGGAGATCCTGACGGTGAAGGTGCCGTCCGGGTGCGCGGTCGCGGACGCGGTCGAGGGGGCGGCGCCCGCCGGGAAGGAGGCCGCCGCCGTACCGGTACCGAGCAGCCAGCGGCCGTCCCGGCGCAGCCCGGGGCGCGGGTCCCGGTCCGCCCAGCCGAACCTGCGGGCGCCCTCCCGGAAGCAGGCGGCCAGATTGCGGCCGGCGAACGGCAGGCCGGACACCGGCCCCGCGTCGGGTTCGTTGCGCAGGCGCAGCTCGATCGGGTCGATCCCGCACCGCTCGGCGAGTTCGTCGAGCGCCGCCTCCAGCGCGAACGAACCCGGCGCCTCGCCGGGGGCACGCATGAACGTCGGGGTCGGCACGTCGAGCCGTACGACACGGTTGGCCGTGTGGTGGGCGACGGCGTCGTACATCACCCGGGCCACCCCGGCGCTCGGCTCGACGAACTCGTGCACGGTGGAGGTGCGGCTCACCGAGCTGTGTTCCAGGGCGCGCAGGCGTCCGTCGGCGTCGGCGCCGAGCCTGACGCGCTGCGCGGTGGGGCTGCGATGACCGGCCAGGGAGAACATCTGACGTCGGGTCAGGACGACCCGCACCGGCCGCTGCAGGACGGTCGCGGCCATCACGGCGGCCACCTGGTGGGCGCGGACGCCCTTGCTGCCGAAGCCGCCGCCGACGTGTTCGGAGCGTACGCGCACCGAGCCCGGGTCGAGCGAGAAGAGGTTCGCGAGTTCGGAGACGACCCAGGTGGCACCCTGGTTGGAGTCGATCACCTCCAGCCGGCCGTCGTCCCAGCGGGCGGTCGCCGCATGGGGCTCCATGGGGTTGTGATGTTCTTCGGGAGTGCTGTACTCGGCGTCCAGGACGACGGCCGCGGCGGCCAGTTCGGCGTCGAGGTCGCCCTTCTCCGTCACCGCCGGCATATGGCCGTCCACCGGGTGGGCGTCCGGGTGCCCGGCGGTCAACTCGATGGCGTGGGGCTCCTGTTCGTAGTGCACCACCAACGCCTCGGCGGCCTCCCTGGCCTGCTCGGAGGTCTCGGCCACGACCAGCGCCACCGGCCAGCCCAGGTGCGGCACCCGGTCGTGCTGGAAGACGGCACAGGTCGGGTCCGGCTTGCCCAGCATGCCGGTGTACTCGGTGTCGACGCGTGGCGCGTTGCGGTGGTCCAGGACGGCGAGGACGCCCGGCATGGCGAGGACGGCGTCGGTGTCCACGGCGCGGATACGGCCGCGGGCGACCGTGGACAGCACCAGCCAGCCGTACGCGAGGTCGGCGAAGGGCACCTCGCCGGCGTAGCGGGCCGCTCCGGTGACCTTGTCCCGCCCCTCGATGCGGGTGTGGGCCGTGCCGACGGAGCGCGCCTGTACGGACGTTCCGGTGGTGAGGGTGGTCATCGTGCGGCCTCCTCGGCGAGTTCGGACAGGACGGCCACCACGAGGTTGCGCATCAGCTCCACCTTGTAGCCGTTGTGCGGCAGCGGCCGCGCCGCCGCCAGCTCGGCGTCCGCCGCGGCGGCGTAGGTCTCGGCGACGGCGGGCGCGCCGATCAGGACCCGTTCGGCCGCAACGGCCCGCCACGGGCGCGAGGCGACGGCGCCGAATGCCAGGCGCGCGTCCCGGACGACACCGTCACGGACGTCGAGCGCGGCGGCGAGGGAGCCGATGGCGAAGGCGTACGAGGCGCGCTCGCGCACCTTTCGGTAGCGGGAGACTGCGGCCACCGGGGCGGGCGGCAGGGTGACGCCGGTGATCAGCGCTCCCGGCGGCAGGGCGGTCTCGAGGTGCGGGGTGTCACCGACGGGCAGGTAGAAGTCGGCGAGGGCCAGCTCCCCCGGCCCGTCCGCCGTTTCGAAGTGGACGACGCCGTCGAAGGCGGCCAGGGCCACGGCCATGTCCGAGGGGTGTACGGCCACGCAGTGGCCGGACGCGCCCAGGACGGCGTGGTTGTGGTGCTCACCCTCCAGAGCGGGACAACCGCTGCCGGGCACACGCTTGTTGCAGGGCTGGGTGACGTCGGTGAAGTAGCCGCAGCGGGTGCGCTGCAGCAGGTTCCCGCCGACCGTGGCCATGTTGCGCAGCTGACCGGACGCCCCTGCCAGCACGGCCTGCGCCAGCGCGGGGAAGCGCCGGCGGACCTCGGGGTGGGCGGCCAGGTCGCCGTTGGTGACCGTGGCGCCGATGCGCAGGCCGCCCTCGGGCGTCGACTCGATCCCGTCGAGCGGGAGTTCGCGGATGTCGATGAGCCGGGCGGGTCGCTCGACACCGGCCTTCATGAGGTCGACGAGGTTGGTCCCGCCGCCGAGGAAGCGCGTGTCCGGATCGGCGCCGAGCAACGCGACGGCGCCCGCGACGTCGGAGGCCCGCTGGTAGTCGAACTCCCTCATGCGAGGACCTCCTTCACCGCCGCGACGGCGTCCGTGCGCCCCTGGCCCGCGTGGTCCTTCGCCGCCCGGGCCACCGCCTCCACGATCGAGACGTACGCGCCACAGCGGCACAGATTGCCGCTCATCCGCTCGCGGATCTCCTCAGCGGTCAGGGCCGGTGGCCCGGCTTCGGGGCGGACGTCCTCGGTCGCGGCGCTCGGCCAGCCCGCCGCGTGTTCGGCGATCACCCCGATCGCCGAGCAGATCTGTCCCGGGGTGCAGTAGCCGCACTGGTAACCGTCCAGATCGAGGAAGGCCTGCTGTACGGGGTGCAACCGCTCACCGTCGGCGACGCCTTCGATGGTGGTGATCTCGCGGCCCTCGGCCGCCACCGCCAGCTGCAGACAGGCAACGGCCCGGCGCCCGTCCAGCAGGACGGTGCAGGCTCCGCATTGTCCTTGGTCACAGCCCTTCTTGGTGCCGGTGAGGTCGAGGCGCTCGCGCAGTGCGTCGAGCAGGGTGGTGCGGTGGTCGACGGGCAGTGTGAACTTCTCGCCGTTGATCTTCAAGGTGATGACACTGGACGTCGATGAGGCCATGAGCTGCTTCTTTCGCATTTCCAGTACAAACGGGAGGGATCCGGCAGCCGGAGTGGAGCGCTGCGCGGAGATCGTGCGGGCCTGCGCCGCGACGGCGAAGCGAACGTGCGGTGTTCCGGGACCGGACAACGGCAGCCGGCGACTGCCGCGGGGCCGCGTTCACGGCTATGGTGGACATAAGCGGACAGCTGTCCGCTACCTGGAAACGTAACGGACAACTGTCCGCTTAGCAAGGGCGAGGTTCGGCCACGAACTCTCGAGGAGGACCGAGTGCCGCAGCACAAGGACACACCCCGGCGCTCGGACGCGCAGCGCAACCGCGAGCGCATCCTCGACGTGGCACTCGCCGAACTGTCCCGGTGCGCCGACGTCCCGCTGAGCGTGATCGCCAAGAAGGCGGGCGTCGGACAGGGCACGTTCTACCGCAACTTCCCCAACCGCGAGTCCCTCGTCCTCGAGATCTACCGCCACGAGATGCAGCAGGTCGCCGACGCCGCCGCGCACCTGCTCGCCAGCCGGGCACCCGACGAGGCCCTGCGGGCCTGGATGGACCGGCTGGCCCAGTTCGCCATGGCCAAGGCCGGAATGGCCGACGCGATCCGGCAGGTGACCAGCGTCCCGGGCGGCCCGGCGAAGCCGCCCCCCACACCCGTCACGTCGGCGGCGGAACTCCTGCTCCGCGCCAACGACGAAGCCGGCACGATCCGGCCAGGAGTCACCACGGACGACTTCATGCTGGCCATCGCGGGCCTGTGGCAGCTCGACGCGTACGACGACTGGCAGCCGCGCGCCGCCCGGCTCCTCGACCTGGTCATGGACGGCCTGCGAACGACGGCGCCCGGGCGCTGAGCACCCCCGCCGAGGGCACGGCGTCGAGTCCGGTACGTGCCACCGCGCCGTACGCACCGCCGGCATTCCGCGCTCGCTTCGGCTGACGATCCCGGCACGACCGCGCCGCACTCGGCGCGTCCGGTTTCGCTCGGGCCGCGTCGGCGGGCCGCCACCGGCGCCGCCGCCCGTGTCCTGGCGACGGGGTCGGCAACCTTTCGACCATGCGGGAACGGGGCCCGGACCCTGCGCGGGAGGCTCTCCCGAGGCAGGCGGGCGTCGCCCCCAGGCGGGGTGAGCGGCGGGGCCATCAGGGTGTTCCCACGCGGTGTCGTGCGGCCGGCGCGGGTCGCCCTTGGCCATCCTGGGCCAGGAGTGGCACTCGTCCTTCCCTGCGACAAGGAGCACGGTATGCCGACGGATTCGGTCGGACGATTCCTGGCGGCCCTGGACCCGGAACACCGGGACGCGATCGGCGCCAAGCCGCGCGCGGAGCAGGAACAGCTCGCGGCGGCCTGGGAACGGGAACTGGAAGCGGACGACGAGCTCGACACCCTCGACGAGCTGTCCCCGCCGGCGGCGGAGGCCGAGGCAGCCCGCAGGGTCCTGGAGCGCGAGACCCGCTAGGGATCCTCCCCTGCGACGGATCACCCGCGCGAAAGGCGTTTTCCGCGCGACCGTGTTCAGGACCCCGGGACGGGGGACCGGACCCTCACGAGTGCGGCGGCCTCTTCTTCCGTCGCGACCGCGGGCGGGGACCCGGGCAGGGGTTCGTTGGCCGTTTCCCTCATGCACAGGACGGCCACCACGCCCACGACGGCGGCGGCCGTGGAGTAGTAGGCCGGCATGAGACTGGTGTTGAAGACGCTGATCAGAGCAGTGATCACCAAGGGAGTCGTGCCGCCGAAGACCGATGTGGCGACGTTGTAGGCGACCGAGAGGGAGCCGTAGCGGACGTGGGTGGGGAAGATCGCCGGCAGCGCCGCCGACATCGTGCCGAGCATCGCCACCAGGGAAAGCCCCATCAGGATCAGTCCGAAGGCGATGAGCAGGACGCCGCCCTGCCGGATGAGGAGGAAGGACGGCACGGAAAGGAAGAGAAAACCGAGCATTCCCGCCATCAGCAGCGGCTTGCGCCCGAAGCGGTCCGAGAGCCGTCCGACCTGGTTGATGACGCACATCTGGACGACCATCACGATCAGCAGGATCAGCAGCCCGTGGTCGGTGCCGTAGCCGAGCTCGTCGGACAGGTACGTCGGCATGTACGACAGCAGCATGTAGTCGGTGATGTTGTACGCCGCCACGAGCGCGAGGCACAGCAGCAGCGCCCGCCAGTAGCGGGTGAAGATCTTCCCCAGGTCGGCGGCGGCCGAGGTCTCGACGTCGTCGGCGGCCTCGCTCGGCGTGACGTGGCCGCCCTCCAGCTTCTGGAAGGCGGGCGTCTCGTCCAGCCTGAGCCGCAGATACAGACCGATGAAACCGAGCGGGGCCGCGAGCAGGAAGGGGATCCGCCAGCCCCAGCCCAGCATCTGCTCCGCGCTGAGGACACTGCTGAGGACGACGACCAGGCCGGAGGCCGTGACGTAGCCGGCGAGCGTGCCCAGTTCGAGGAAGCTGCCGTAGTACCCGCGGCGCTTGTCGGGCGCGTACTCCGCGATGAAGGTCGAGGCGCCCCCGTACTCCCCGCCGGTGGAGAAGCCCTGGACCAGCCGGAAGAAGATCAACAAGCCCGGAGCCCACAGGCCGATGGCGGCATGGGAGGGGATCAGACCGATGGCGAACGTCCCCACCGCCATCATGAGGATGGTGACGGACAGGATGCGCCGGCGGCCGACCTTGTCGCCGAGCGGCCCCAGGACCATGCCGCCCACGGGGCGCACGAGGAAGGCCACCGCGAAGGTCGCGAACGAGCTGAGCAGCTGGGCGGTGTCGCTCCCCGAGGGGAAGAAGACCTTTCCGAGGGTCGCGGCGAGATAGCTGTAGATGCCGAAGTCGTACCACTCCATCGCGTTGCCGAGCGCGGCGGCCTTGGTGGCGCGTCTGACCGCGGCCTCGTCGGTGACCGTGATGTCGCTGCGGCGCAGCCTCGGGTGACGTCGTCTTTCGATCGCACGGAACAGCGCCCGGTGGCGTCTCACCGCACCGGGGTCCGCCGACTCGTCGTGGTCGGTCGCCGCCATGACGGTGTTCCCTTCGCCGGCCCTGCCCCACATGTGCACCGTTCTCGCGCGCTCAAACGAACTCCCTGCCGCGCCCGTCCGGCTACCGCGGGTGACGATCAGGGCCGCTGTCCGGGCAGGACTTCCTCCCGGGAGAGGGCCGGTCGCAGTCTGTGGTGTGTGCTCATGCCGCGGTGCGGGAACTTGGTCCGCCCGGGTCGGGTCCCCGTGATCCGGGTGGGTCCTGCTGAGAGGAGCCCAGGTGACGACGTCAGCGGCGAGCGGCCGGAACCCGGACGTCCAGGAGGACGGGTACGAGCCGGATCCGCAGCGGTGGCGGGCCCTGTGGGTCACTTTGGTGGCCGGCTTCATGAGCCTGCTGGACGTGACGATCGTCGCGGTCGCCCTGCCCACCATCCAACGGGATCTGCACGCCTCCCCCGCCCAGGTCCAGTGGGTGGTCTCCGGCTACGCCCTCACCTTCGCCCTCGCGCTCGTCACCGCCGGCCGCCTGGGCGACGCCCTGGACCGGCGCCGCATCTTCCTGCTGGCCCTCACCTGTTTCGTGCTCTTCAGCGCGGCATGCGGGGCGGCTCCCGACATCACGCTGCTGGTGGTGGCCCGCCTCGCCCAGGGGCTGGCGGCCGGCTTCATGGCCCCGCAGAACTCCGCGCTGATCCAGCAGCTGTTCCGCGGCGCCGAACGCGGCCGCGCCTTCGGTCTCTTCGGCACCACCGTCGGCATCTCCTCCGCCGCCGGACCCCTCACCGGCGGCGCCATTCTCGCGCTGGCCTCGGGCGAGCAGGGCTGGCGGTGGATCTTCTACGTCAACGTGCCCATCGGTGTGGTCGCCGTTCTGCTCGGCCGCCGCCTGCTGCCCCGCACCCGCCGGTCCGGACGGGGTCGCGTGGACCTGCCCGGTGTGCTGCTCCTCGGCCTCGGCGTGCTCGCGCTGATGTTCCCGCTGGTCCATGCGGACTCCGGCGGCATCGGCAGTCTGTGGTGGCTGTTCCTCGCCGGCGTGGCCGTCCTCGTCGTCTTCACCCGGTGGCAGCGCCGCCTCGTCGCCCGGGGCGCGCAGCCGCTGCTCGACCCGCGTCTGTTCTCCACCGTGCGCGGATACGCCGTGGGCGCCGGCGTGGGCACGCTGTACTTCATCGGCTTCAGCGGCGTCTGGCTGGTCTTCGCCCTCTTCTACCAGCACGGCCTGGGTTTCTCCCCGCTACGGTCGGGGCTCGCCGTGACCCCGTTCGCCCTCGGCTCGGCGGGCGCGGCCGTGGTCGCCGGCCGGCTGGTGGACCGGTACGGCCGTCTGCTCACCGTCTGTGGCCTGACGGGGGTGATCGTCGGCCTGGGCGCGACCGCGCTGCTGCTCCGCTTCGCGCCGCTCGGCATCGCGCCCTGGCTCGCCGCCCCCGTCCTGTTCCTGGGGGGCGTCGGAGGCGGCTTCGTGGTCTCCCCCAACATCACCATGACCCTGCGGGACGTCCCCGTCCGCATGGCGGGCGCCGCGGGCGGCGCCCTGCAGACGGGGCAGCGGCTCGGGGCCGCGGTGGGCACGGCCGCGCTGCCCGGCCTCTTCTACCTCGTGCTCGGCAGGAGCCACGACTACCGCGGCGCCCTCGTCACCGCGCTGGGCGCCGCCCTCGTCGGCATGACGGCATCGCTGGCCCTCGCCCTGTCCGACTGGCGGCGCGACAGCCGGACGCGGCCGCGGCGCCGGAAGTGCCCGGACGAGGTCGCCAACAACCCGATGCACTCCCGGCAGACCTGACCGGCCGCTCACGTCTCGTTTCCCTGCGCCGCCGATCGGGTCACCTCTCCCGGTGCTGGCTCCGGATCCGCGCGGCCACCTCGTTCTGTTCGGTCTCCCACCAGGGACGTACCCGCTCGGGAGACGGTGCCTGGGACTGGTCCGGGGTAGGCGCGGCGGCGGGTGCGAGTTCCGCGTCCAGGCGGCGGTCGAGGGCCGCGGTCTGGACCCGCTCCGCGCGCGCCCACTGGTAGAGCAGCGCCAGCAGGAAGGGCAACGCGACCAGTTCGGCGATGCTGAGCATCGCCCCGCCGCCGATCTGCTGGTCGTGCTGGACGTCCGGGGACCAGCCCGGCGCGTGGTGCAGGTACCAGGCGCCCGCGATCAGGGTGCCGTGCGTCATGACCACCACTCCCGGGACCGCGTCGACGATGCCGTCCAGGAAGACCAGTGCGGCCCGCACCGGGTGGGTGCACCAGGCGGGCAGCGCCTCCTCGTGGGTCAGCACCGGTACGACGAAGAGGCAGCCGGCCACGAGCAGGTGCAGATACATCAGCTCGTGCAGCCAGCCCACGCGCAGGGCGGTCTCGAAGTACGGCGTGAAGTACACCGTGAGCTCGGTGGCCAGCACCAGGGCCGTACTGACCAGGGGGAACGTCAGCACGCGCACCAGACGGCCGGTCATGGCGCGGCGCACTCGTGCGGCGGAGTCCTCCGGCAGGGCCTCGACGGCGAGCCGCAACGGGTCGCCCAGGGCGAGGCCCAGGGGTGCGACGAGATCGAGGAGGATGTTCTGCACGGCGGCCGGCCAGAACAGCACGTGGTCGTAGACGGCCAGCCCGGACATCGTGGCCACCACCAGCGCGCCCAGGCCGAGCAGCGCGAACGCGAGGGCGCGGGCGGGCGGCCAGGGCTCGCCGCGCTTGCGCAGCCGAGCGACGCCCCGGCCGTAGAGCGCGCCCAGGGCGATGACCAGCAGCAGCGCGGGGACGTCCAGGTGCCAGGTGGCCAGCAGGCGCCCCGTGGTCAGCTCCGGGAGCTGACCGGCCGACAGTCCGGTCATCGCGTGACCATGCATCGCAGTTCGTCCTCCTTCGACTCGACACGGAGGATGCGGCGCGGCTCCGTGCCGGGACGACGCTAGTCCCCCGCGGCTCGAAGGCGGGCATCGGGGTACTGCACGCCGGGGTGAAATCCGGGGATCGAGCTGGACCGACGCCGGTACGGCCCGGGTCAGTACACGTCCCGTACGTACCTCTTCTCGGCGGCGGGCTGCTTGACGTACGCGGCCGCCCGCGCCTCGTCCAGGCCGCCGTGGACGACGGCGATCTCGTGGAGGGCCCGGTCGACGTCCTTGGCCACGCCGGAGACGTACAGGGCGACCGCGTCGGGGCCGTGCTCGTCGATGATCGCGCGCAGTCGGCGGGCGGTCTCGGCGACCGCGGTCGCGGCCGCCAGGCGGGCGGGCTGCGGTTCCTCACCGCGGTCCGGCCGGACGAGGGCCGTGGTCAGCCGGCCCGGGGCGGCGAGCATGTCGGCGGTGGTGGCGCCCTTGGTGCACAGCCGGCCGAAGTTCGCCGGGTGCCCCTTGTCGCCGCTCACCCTCAGGACCGTACGGCGCCCGTCCGGTCCCCTGCCGACGTCGAGGACGATGCCGCAGCCCACGCCGCAGTACGAGCAGACCGTGCGCACCTTCGTCGTGTCCTCACTCCGCGAGCCCGGCGCGGCCACGGGCGCCTCCCCTCTCCTGTGCTCGACCCGATCCCACCCTTCGTGACCGTACGAACCGCTCATTACGCGGGTGTCTCCGAGCCCGATCAGCAGGGGTTACGCCCGCCGCACAGGGTCGGCCAGGCGCGTGTGAGCACGGGACCAGGCTCCCGCGGTGAGGGGTGCGGCGTCCGTCGGTGTCCGGTTCCTGGCACGGGAAAGGGCCCGGTCCCGGTCGGCGAGGAGGCCGTCCGGGGCCGGGCCCTTTCAGAAGTGTCGGCGGGGGTGCACCCGCGGCGTGCGCCGCGGGCCGGTGTCAGTGCAGGCGGCCGCGGACGTGGTCGCCGTGGTGGACGTGCCAGGCGCCGTGCGGGTAGCCGGCGTGGTGCCGGCCGGCGCCCTCATTGCGGTGGCTCTGGCTCCAGGAGAAGGAGTCGACGAGGCGGCCGCGGTCGTCGCGCAGGATCGCGGTGTCGGCGTTGACGTCCCACACGCGCGCCCGCCGGTCCTGGTAGACGTCGGTCCTGGTGTCCCGGCCGAAACCGGTGTGGACGCGGACGGTGGCCCGGCCCCTGAGCAGGGTGTGGTGGAAGGTGTAGGTGTGGCCGTTCCGGTCGGACAGCGTCCAGCTGTCCAGGTTCATCGCCCGGCGGGAGCTGTTGGTGACGTCCACCCACTGCCTGTTCAGGGAGCGGTTGGACCGGTCGCCGCGGTCCTGCCAGGCGTGCTGTACGCCGCTGATGTACACCACTCCGTGCCGCATGTGGCCCGGCTGGTGGTCGGAGGCAGCGGCGGGGAGCGCCACAGCGCCCACCGTGGCGGCGGCCACGGCGGCGACGGCGGTCGCACGGCGGACGGAAGAAGAAACGGACACGAGGTCCCCCTTCGCGATGCGCGAGTCGGCGGCCGGTCGGCCGCACAGCCACACCCTCCAACCTGCGCCCGTTTTTGTGGGCGAAGCGCGCATGGCATTACGGATCCTGCATAAATCCATGACTCTCACATGCAATGACCATTTATGTCCTGAATGCTGGACTCTGAGCCTCTATCAGGCCTATGCCCGCTTGAAAACACAAGCCCGAGGCAACCAACCGCCAGGTCGCGCCACCCCACCCGATGCTCATGCAGCCACCCGAAAGTGGGTAACGGACCGCTACGCCAACCGGAGCAGCCACATGAGCGACGCGGGGAGAGCCGAGGGTCAGTGCGCGGGGAGGGCGCTGGTGTGCTCGATACGGACGGCGTCCAGGTCCTGCGGGTCGAGGCCCAGCAGCCGCAGGATCGTCGGGGCGATCTGCGTGGTGTGCACGGGCCCGTCGACGCGTACGCCGCGCGGGGCGCCGGCGCCGGAGACGACGAGCGGCACGTCGAGGTCGTCGGCGTGGGCGCCGCCGTGCTCGGCGATCTTGCCCTTGCCGCCGGTGTAGACGACGCCGTACTGGGTGACGCCCACCAGGTCGGGCACACGGGAGTCGCCCGGCCGGGCGTGGAAGTACCGGGCGGCGCCCGCGCCCGCATAGAGGGACTTCAGGCCGCTCGCGGTGAACGGCCTGGCGTTGCCGTCGATGTCGTTGCCCGTGCCGGACCGGGCGAGCAGATAGGCCTTGGCGAAGTCGGTGGCGGCCCTCGAGCGGTCGGTGAGCCAGATGAGCATGGCGTCGTCGTCGACCGCGTGGGCGACGAGGTCGCCGGAGCCCGGATGGGCGCTCTTCCAGGCGGCGTTGAGGCCGTCGAGCAGCGGACCGTCGTCGATGCGGGTCAGCGCCCGGGGGTCGGTGGGCGACTGTCCGTGCTTGGCGGACAGGATGACCGTGGTGTCGTCGGCGAGGTGGCGTGCGCGAAGTTCGGTCAGGAACGCGCCGATCTGCTGGTCGACGAAGTCGAGGTTCTTCTCCAGCAGGGGCCCGGGTACGCCCTTGGCCCGGTAACCACCCGTCATGCCGTCGGAGGCGGGCAGCTTCTGGGCCGTCGAGACGGACTGGAAGTTCATGCCGAACACCGCCGGTGTGCCCACCTCGCGGGTACGGCCGTGGTCGTAGCCGTCGATCTCGTTGAGGACGGCCCGCACCTTGTAGCCGTCGTACTGCTCGGTCGCGGCGTTGTCCTTCGTCCAGTCGCCCGCGTCGTAGCCGACGGCCTTGCTGTTGATCTCCGGCGCGAACAGGTCCTGGACGCCCTTGCCGGAGGGGCCGTTGAGGATGTCGTAGGCGGCGTGCTTGTCGGACCACGCGGTGCGCAGGCCGGCCGTGCGGACCACGTCGAAGACGGTGTTGACCCGCAGGTACGAGTGTGGGTAGACCGCTCTGCAGGTCTTCGGGTCGACCGGGAGCCTGGACGGGTCGATGAGGCCGGTGGGATCACCGGTCATCCGCAGAATGCTGCCGGGCAGGCCGCTCAGGCCCTGTCCGGCGTCCAGGGAGTCCTTGTTCTCGTCCAGGTCCTCGGTGAGGTCGACCTCGGCGCCGGGCTTCGCGCCGGTGCAGTGGGTCGTACCGGCGGGCAGGAGGGCGGAGTCGTAGGTGTCGTCGTAGTAGACGCCCGTGGTGCCCGGGTCGCCGCCGGTGACCTGGCCGACCATGCCCGGGAAGGAGTCGGAGGGGTTGGTGGTGGCCGCGTGGGTGTACTCCACGCCGCCGGCGGTGAGGGCGGCGAGCGCAGAGCGGGGATGGCGGGCGACGTACCAGGCGAGGTCGGACTGGTGCAGACCGTCGACGGACAGCAGCAGGACGTGCCGGGCAGCGGGGCTCGGGTGTGCGGGGACGTGCGCCGAGGCGGGCGCGGCCACCGCGGTGAGCGCACCGACCGCGGCCAGGGCGGCCGCTGCCGCCGTGACGGAACGTGCGGGGTGGGCCGGACGTCGGGACATGGCTTCTCCTCGGACTGTGGGAGTCGGCACGAGCATGCGAGTCGTGCACCGACATCCGAGGGCCAGAACATGTACGCAGGCGGGCCGACATGTCGCGTCCAGCCCAAGAAACGCACGGGATCATGCAAAGACTCGGGCCTCCTGACGGCCGCTCACGCGTGGCGGCTGGAGGCACTCGCTCCCGGGCGTGCCCGTCCGGCGGTGCCGGTCACTCGCGCCGGATCGCACGCAGCGCCGCCTCCGTCAGGGTCGTGGCAGTGCGTACGGCACTGGCGACCGCCTCGTCGGGGGTGAGGCCGCACAGGTCGGTGAGGGAGAACAGGGCCTCCGCGCTGACGACGACCGCGAGGTCCCGTTCGAGCTGGGTGAAGGCGTCGAGGTCCGCCGCCCGCAGTGTGCCCTTCAGCGGTTCGAGCGCGTGGTCGATCAGGCCGAAGCGGATGCCCGGGCGCGCCTTCACCGATTCGGGGCGGGTGACGGTGGCGGCGATCATCGCGCGCACCGCGCCCTGGCGGGCGAGTATGCCCCGCAACAGGAACTCGCAGGCGCAGGCGACGCGTTCGACGGGATCGGCCGAGTCCGCCACCGGCCGCAGGGCGTCGGCGGGGGCCGGCCAGGTGCCGGCCAGGGCCTCGCTGATCAAGGAGGGGAGATCCGGGAAGTACCGGTAGGCGGTCGCCTCGGACACCAGGGCCGCGCGGGCGATCGCGGGCATGGTCACATCGGCGCCCGTGCCGATGAGGTCCCGGGCGGCCTCGACGATCGCCCTGCGCGTGCGCTTCTTCTGGTTGATGCGGCCCGCGCCGGGCTGCGTGTCCATCGTGGGGCCCTCCTCCGTCGCTCCGAGCCCATGATACTAGTCAGCCCTCTTCATGAGAGTTCACTTGCATGATGCGTTTCATCCCTCTAGATTCATGAGAGCCAGCTCTCATGAAGGAGGTCCGTGATGGCCGAGGTCTCTCTCGTCGGTCCGCAGGGCGGCGAGACGATCCGTCTGGGGCCCACACAGATGCGCATCCTCGAAGACGGGAGCACCACTCAACACCGGCTCGGAATCGGCGAGATCACCCTCGCCCCGCACACCCAGGGGCCACCGCAGCACCGTCACGCCCGGCACGACGAGGGCTTCTACGTCGTCTCCGGCACCGTGCACTTCACCGTCGGGGACACCACCCACGTCGCACCGGCCGGCACGCTCGCCATGATCCCGCCCGGCGCCCCGCACACGTTCGCCAACCCCGGCGACGAGCCGGCGGTCTTGCTGAACACCTTCACGCCCGACCTTTACGTGCAGTACTTCCGCGACCTGCGGGACATGATCGCCGGCGGACAGGAGCTGACTCCCGAGTCGACCGCCGTCGTGATGAGCCGGTACGCGACCGTTCCCGCCACCGACTTCGCCCCGCCACCGGCTTCGCCCGGCGGCCGGCCCGTCCTCCCCGACCACGGCACGCATGGAGACCCCCGATGACCAGCACCGTCCATACCCTCACCCTCGCCTCCGGCAACCTCGACCTCACCCTCGACGACCAGGGCGACGGACGCTCCTTCCTCCTGCTGCACGGTGGCGGTGGTCCGCAGACCGTCGGCCCGTTCGCCGACCGGCTCGCCGAGCAGCGCCCGGCCAGGGTCGTCACCCCCGTCCACCCGGGCTTCGGCGGGACCGTACGGCCCGACTGGTGCACCGACATCGGCACGCTCGCCCGGGTCTACGAGCAACTCCTCGGCGAACTCGGACTCTCGGACGTGACCGTCGTCGGCAACTCCATCGGCGGCTGGATCGCCGCCGAGATGGCCCTGCTCGGCAGCGACCGGATCAGGGGGGTCGTCCTCGTCAACGCCGCCGGCATCCTGGTTCCCGGCCACCCTGTCGCCGACCCGCACTCCCTGACCCCTGCCGAGCTGTCCGCTCTCGCCTTCCACGACCCCGCGAAGTTCGCCGTCGATCCCACGGCCCTCCCCCCGGGCGCGCAGGCGGTGATGACCGCCAACCGCGCCGCGCTGGCGGTCTACTCGGGCCCCCACGCCATGCAGGATCCCACCCTCCGCGAGCGCCTGGCCAAGGTGTCGCACCCCACCCTCGTCGTATGGGGCGCGAGCGACCGGGTCGTCGACACCGAGTACGGGCGCGCCTTCGCGGAAGCCATACCCGACGCCCGGTTCACGCCGATCCCCCGCAGCGGCCACCTGCCTCAGATCGAGACTCCGGCCGAACTTCTGAGTGCGGTCTGGGAGTTCGCCGCAGCATAGGACTCCGCCACGCCGGAGCCGGGCCGCTGACCTCGGTCCTCGCCGGCCCTGATCCGCCGCCGGTTCAGTCGGCTGCCCGGGGCAGCTGGTCGCCGGGCCGGCTGCGCAGGTGGAGGAGGGGCCACCGCCTGCTCATCACGGGGGACAGCGAGTCCGGTAAGTCCCGACCCCGGCTGCCGAGGACACGTGACTGCCAAGTCCCGCCATGCCGCCCTGGTTCGGGCGGCGATGCTGAGGGGTGCCATAGGGTCGCGCCCATGAACAGCGACACGACGCGGGAGCAGTTGCGGGGTATGGACAGCACCGCGGGATACGGTGCGGCGGCCGAGGCGCTGGCCGAGCAGTACGAGAGCGTGACCTTCGCCGAGGTGCACCGTGAGGTGCTGCACCTGTTCCCCGCACGGCCGAGCGTGGTGCTGGACATCGGGGCGGGCAGCGGGCGGGACGCCGCGGCGCTGGCCGCCCGGGGGCACCGGGTCGTCGCCGCCGAGCCCACCGTCGAACTGCGCCTGCTGGGCCGGCGCCTCCACGCCGACCAGCAGATCACCTGGACCGACGACGCGCTGCCCGAACTGCCCGGCCTGACGGCCGCGGAGAGCCGCTTCGACCTGATCCTGCTCACGGCGGTCTGGATGCATCTCGACGAGGGACAGCGCGCCTCGTCCATGGCCCGCCTGGCCGGCCTGCTGGCTCCCGGCGGCCGGATCATACTTTCGCTGCGCCACGGTCCGGTACCGGTCGGCCGGCGCATGTTCCCCGTCACGGCGCAGGAGACGATCGACCTCGCCCGCAGGCACGGCCTGGACGTCCTCCACCACGCCCGGCGCGAGGACCCGCACAACCGTCCGGGCGTGTCCTGGACCTATCTGGGCCTCCGGCTCCCTTAGGAGCACAGGAGCAGGAGTCCGGGGCCCGGAACGCACCTTGCCGCCGGGGCTGTTCCGGCCGCTGTAGGGACGCGCCCGCTCCCCCTCTGCTGCTGCACCGCTCGGCCGTCGTCGCGGCCGCGCGCCGGTTGAACGGGCCGAAGACCGCCGGCCGGTAGCGCGGATCGCGCCACCACCGGGCCGGCGGCCCCTGCCGGACGCGCCTACATCCGTTCCGGTGCCGAGACCCCGAGCAACTGCAGGCCGTTGTGCAGCACCAGTCGGCTCGCCTCCGTCAGCCACAGCCTGGCCCGGGTACGGGCGTCCGGTGCCTCGCCGGTCCGCGGCAGGACCCGGCAGGCGTCGTAGAAGCGGTGGTACGTGCCGGCCAGCGCCTCCAGGTAGTACGCCACCCGGTGCGGCTCGCGGAGCGTGGCCGCGGTGGCCACCACCTGCGGGAACTCAGCCAGCACCCCGAGCAGGTCCACCTCCCGCCCGTGGGTGAGCAGGGCGGGGTCGAAGTCCTCCGGGGCGCCCTTGCCGATCCCGGCTTCCGCCGCCCTGCGCAGGACGGAACAGGGCCGGGTGTGCGCGTACTGGACGTAGTAGACCGGGTTGTCGTTCGACTGACGGGTCAGCAGGTCGATGTCGAGGTCGATCATCGCGTCCACGCTGGCCCGCGCCAGCGCGTACCGCGCGGCGTCGACGCCGACCGCCTCGGTGAGGTCGTCGAGGGTGAGCACCGTACCCGCCCGCTTGCTCATCCGGACCGGCCTGCCGTCCTTGACCAGGTTGACCAGCTGACCGATGAGGATCTCCAGGTGCCGGTCCGGATCGTCGCCGAAGCAGGCCGCCATGGCCCGCATCCGGCCGACGTAGCCCGCGTGGTCGGCGCCGAGCATGATGACGACCCGTTCGAAGCCCCGGGACCGCTTGTTCAGGTAGTACGCGCAGTCCGCGGTGAAGTACGTCCACGTGCCGTCGCTCTTGACCAGGACCCGGTCCTTGTCGTCGCCGAAGTCCGTGGTGCGCAGCCATACCGCGCCCTCGTCCTCGAAGACGTGGCCGCCCTCGCGCAGCCGCGCGACGGCCGCGTCCAGGTCGCCCCGGTCGTGCAGGTCCTTCTCGTTGAAGTAGGTGTCGAAGTGCGTTCCGAACGCGGCGAGCGACGTCTTGATCTCGGTGAACATCAGCTGGGTGCCCTCGGCCCGGAACACGGCGTAGCGCTCGCTCTCCGGCAGGTCCAGGGCGCCGGGCCGCCGACGCAGCACGGCGGCCGCGATCTCCTCGACGTACGCGCCGCTGTAGCCGTCGTCGGGCACCGGCGAGCCGTGCGCCGCGGCCAGCAGTGAGCGGACGAAGCGGTCGATCTGCACGCCGGCGTCGTTGAAGTAGTACTCCCGCGACACGTCCGCGCCCGCGGCCTCGAGCAGCCGGGCGAGGACGTCCCCGACGACGGCCCAGCGGGCTCCGCCGATGTGCACCGGGCCGGTGGGATTGGCGGAGACGAACTCCAGGTTGAGCCGCAGGCCGCCCAGCCGGTCGGAGCGGCCGTAGGCCGCACCGGCCAGGACGATGTCCCGGGCCAGGGCGCCGATCGCCGCGCTTTCGAGGGTGATGTTCAGGAATCCGGGCCCGGCGACCTCCGCCTTCGCGACTCCGGCGGCCGCGCTCACCAGCGGCGCCAGCACCTCGGCGACGGCACGGGCGGGCAGGCCCGCCGGCTTGGCGAGTTGCAGGGCGACGTTGGTCGAGTAGTCGCCGTGGCCGCGGTGGCGGGGGCGCTCCACGTGGATCTCCTGGGGCACCTCGGTCGAGAGGCGTCCGGACGCGATGGCCGTGCGGATGCCGTCGGAGACGACGGCCGCGAGATCTGCTGGAGTCATGCCGCCGACGCTAGCGGAGCCGGCGGCACCCCTGACATCGATTTTCGCGGGGCCGGTGCTCACCAGCCGGTGACGCGTTCCCAGAAGGCCTCGATCGCGGGTGCCGGGCCGCCGGGGCGGGAGCCGTCGACGATGTGGTAGCCGCGGTGCTGGGCGGCCGTGGCGCAGGCGTGGTTGGGCAGGATGCGCAGACGCGTGCCCACCGGCAGGTCGGGGAGGGCGGCGCCGTCGCGGGCCGTGAGGGTGCCGTGCTCCTGGCTCGCCGCCGACATGACCAGGCCGGGGACGAGGTGGCCGGCGAGGTCGGTGACCAGACCGTAGCCCTGGTCCTGCGGCTGCGCGGCGGTGCCGCGGTCGCGTGACATGGCCATCCAGCCGCCGTCGGTCATGATCCAGCCGCACTCGGGCCGGTGACCGATGACGGTGACGACCACCGACAGGGCGATGTCCTCGGCCCGGCAGACGCCGAGACCGGCCATGACCAGGTCGAAGAAGACGTAGTTCCCCGCGCGCAGTTCGGTGACGCCGGTGAGGTCCTCGGCGGCGTGGGCGGTGGGGGTGGAGCCCACGCTGACGACGTTCACGGGCAGGCCGGCCGCGCGCAGCCGCTCGGCGGCGGCGACGGCGGTGTCACGTTCGTTCTTCGCCGCCAGGCGCTGTTCCTCGGCGGTGTACGCGAAGTAGGACTCGCCCGCGTGCGTGAGGACGCCGTCCAGACAGCCCGCGTCGTGCAGGACACGGCCGATCGTGAGGAGGGCGGGGTCGTCGGGCTTCAGCCCGCCGCGGTGGCCGTCGCAGTCGATCTCGATCTGGGCGGGGACGGGGATGCCCGCCTGCCGGGACGCTTCGGCGACGCACGACGCCTGCTCGGCGCTGTCCAGCAGGACGCGCAGGGCGACACCGCGACGCAACAGTGCGACGACGCGCGGGAGTTTGTGGGGGTCGATACCGACGGCGTAGGTGATGTCGGTGTAGCCGCCGTCGGCGAAGGCCTCGGCCTCCGCCAGGGTGGAGACGGTGACCGGGTAGGGCGTGCCGGAGTGCAGCAGGGCGGCGACGTCGAGACTCTTGGCGGTCTTGACGTGCGGGCGCAGGGTGACCGCGAGCCGGTCGGCCCTGTCCCTCAGGCGCGCGACGTTGCGCCGCACGGTGTGGACGTCGACGACGGCGAACGGGGTGTCCGGGTCGGCCAGGGTCCGTGCGGGGCTGGACGGGGTGGTGCTCTCACGGGTGTTCATGAGGGGGTTCACAGAAAGATGTCTCCTGAGAGGTGTGCAGCAGACCCGTCAACCGCTTGCGCTACTTGGCGTAGTTGTAGACGGTCGCCCGGGACACGCCCAGCAGGTCCGCGATGGTCTGCGCGGCGTCGCGCGAGTCGAAGTAGCCGTCGCGCTGCAACTGCCGTACGAGTGCCCTCTTTTCCTCGCGGCTCAGCGACCGTGGCGTCGCGGCGCGCTCAGCGGCATGTGCCTCGACCGCTTCGCGCAGCTCGCGCGCGTTGCGGTCCCGCAGGGTCTCCAGGGGCTGCTCGCGGTGCTCGGTGTCCGTGGCGACCAGGTTGGACAGCGCCAGCGTCACCGGTGACAGCACGGACACGTCCAGGTTCAGGCAGAGTGCCGCGATGTACTCGCCCGCGGCGTTCTTGATGCCGATGGACGTGCTCTTCGCCGGGCGGCCGTCGGGGAACTGGTTGGGGTAGTTCTGGATGACACTGGGGTAGTCGGGGTCCTCGATGCGGGCCAGGCCCAACTCCGTCGTGGAGTCCCCGACCTCGCGGCCCGAGAGGTTGTTCTCGATCGCCCTGATCGAGTGGTCCGGATCCCGCAGGTCGTGCAGGACCACTTCGCACAGGCCCGGGAACATGCGGCCCAACGCCACGGCGATCTTCTCGGCCTCGCGGATGATGTGCTCGTCGGCCTCGGCGGAGGCTGACGCGACGGTGCCGTGGCCGTCACACTCACCCTTGCCGCGGCGGTCCGGCGCCTCTCCCACGGGGACCTCCCTACATGATCTGGACTGATTGTCCAGCTCTGGATCGCCAGTCTAGGTGAGACTACCCGCTTCTCCAACAGGGCCCTCGGTGGCCGGCTCGCGGTAGATGTCGGCCAGAGCGGTGATCGTCCGTGTGATCAGGGACCGCAGTTCGGGCGGTGCCACCACCTCCGCCTCCGCGCCGAGCCGCAGCAGCAGGCCGGCGGCGTGGTCGGGTGACTCGATGGGAATCACGGCCTCGACCCGTCCGTCGGGTCCCGGCGGCCCGGCGCTGTCCTGGGCCGCGCGGGCGACCGCCGGCTCCATCAGGTCGGGCAGCTCAGCGAGGAGCCGCGGGGTCAGTCGTACGACCGCTGTCGCGTTCAGGCGGCGGGCGTCGAAGTCCGCCAGGTACGACCGCCAGTGTGCGGTCAGGTCGAAGCCGCCCGGGCGCTCGAAGGGGTCCGCGAGCACCTCGGCCCGAAGGATCTGGGAGACCCGGTACGTGCGGACGCGCCCCTGCCGGGCTGCCACCAGATACCAGCGGCCGGACTTGAGCACCAGGCCGTAGGGGTCCAGCGTCCTGGTCGACTCCTGGGGTGCCTTCCACCGCCGGTAGCGGACACGGATGCGGCGCTGCCGCCACACCGCGTCGGTCACGGCTGCCAGGTGCGGGGTGGGGTCCGCCTCGGTGTACCAGCCGGAGGTGTCCAAGTGGAACCGCTGCCCTATCTCACCGGTCCGGTCGCGGAGCTCCTCGGGCAGCGCCGCCGTCAACTTCAGCTGTGCGGTGGCGAGTACGGTGCCCAGCCCGAGGTCGGCGGCGGGTCCGGGCAGACCGGCCAGGGCGAGCGCCTCCGCCTCGTCGCGGGTCAGCCCGGTCAGGCGGGTGCGGAAACCGTCGAGCAGGCGGTAGCCGCCGTCGTGCCCGGCATCGCCGTAGAGCGGCACACCGGCCGCGGCGAGCGACTCCATGTCCCGGTAGACCGTGCGGACCGACACCTCCAGTTCGTCGGCGAGCTGCCGGGCGGTCATCCGGCCGCGGGTCTGGAGCAGCAACAGGGCGGACAGCAGTCGGCTCGCACGCATGCCGAGAGTCTGCCGTACTCCACTGACACAGGCTGTCAGGGGAGCCGGGCTAGTTTCCGGGCCGGGCGTGGGTCCCACGCACGGACACAGCGAAGGACATGTACAGATGAGCAATGCAGCCACCCGCAGGCCCGGGGCCGGGGACTTCGACTTCCTGGTGGGCACCTGGGACGTGACGAACCGGCGGCTCGTCACGCCGCTGACCGGCGGCAGCGAGTGGGACGAGTTCCCGGGCACCACGGTGTGCCACGGCACGCTGTTCGGCGGGGCCGCCAACCTCGACGAGATCAGCTTCCCGACGAAAGGGGTCACCGGCCTGACGCTCCGCCTGTTCGACCCGGTCCGCGCGCAGTGGTCCCTGAACTGGGTGAGCAGCCGTACCGGACTGCTGCAGCCGCCTGTCGTCGGCCGGTTCGACGCCGACGGCCGGGGCGAGTTCCACGGGGACGACACGCACGACGGCACCCCGGTGCGCTGCCGCTTCGTCTGGTCGCACATCACACGGGCGTCGGCCCACTGGGAGCAGGCGTTCTCGGCCGACGGCGGCCTGACCTGGGAGACCAACTGGACCATGGACTTCCGCCGGTCCGGGCAGGCTCCGGCGTGACCGAGGCGACGGCCGCACGCGAGCTCTCCGCCGGGCGGTCCGGGAGTCTCACCCTCTGGCAGGGGGCCGCGCTGTACATCGGGGCGGTCCTCGGCACCGGTGTGATCGCCCTGCCCGCGCTGGCCACCCGGGCGGCCGGGCCGGCCTCGCTGCTGGCCTGGCTGGGGCTGGTCCTGGTCTCGGTGCCGCTCGCGGCCACGTTCGCCGCGCTGGGCGCCCGCTATCCGGACGGCGGCGGTGTCTCCACCTATGTGTGGCATGCCTTCGGCTCGCGGGCCGCGGCGGTGGTCGGCTGGTGCTTCTACTTCGCCGTGCCGGCCGGTGCGCCGGCTGCGGGGATGTTCGCGGGCGCGTACGTGGCGAGCGCGCTCGGCGGTGGCCGGTACACCGTGCTGGTCACGGCGGCGGTGCTGCTGATCCTGGTGGCGGTGGCCAACGCGTTCGGTCTGACCGTCTCGGGCCGTCTGCAACTGGCGCTCGCCGTGCTGCTCGTCACGCTGCTGCTGGCGGCGGTCGGGACCGCGCTGCCGCACGCCCGCCCGCGGAACCTGCACCCGTTCGCGCCGCACGGCTGGCCGGCCGTCGGCTCCGCCGCGGCCCTGCTGGTGTGGAGCTTCGCGGGCTGGGAGGCCATCACCCACCTGGCCGCCGACTTCCGCCGCCCGGCGCGCGATCTGCCCCGCGCCACCGGCCTGGCGGTCGCCGTCGTCGGCGTGCTGTACCTCGCCGTCGCCGCCACCAGCGTCCTCGTGCTCGGCCCGGCCGCCGGCACCTCCGACGCCCCGCTGGCCGAACTGCTGGCCCTCGGCATCGGCGGTACGGTCCACGTGCTGGCCGCGGCCGCCGCGCTGCTGCTCACCCTCGGCACGATGAACGCCTACTTCGCGGGCGCGGCCCGACTGGGCGCCGCGCTCGGCCGGGACGGCGCGCTGCCCGCCTGGCTGGCCCGGGGCGGCAGCGTCGGCGAGGTACCACGCCGCAGCCTGGCGCTCGTGTCGGGGCTGTCGGGCCTCGCGCTCGCCGCCACCGCGATGGCCGGCGTGGGCCCGCAGCCGCTCGTGCTGCTCACCACCGGGTCGTTCGTGACGGTGTACGCGCTGGGTACGGCCGCCGCGCTACGGCTCCTGCCCCGCGGCGGCCTGTCCCACCGCTGCGCGCTCCTCGCTCTCGTCGCGGTCGCCGCGCTCCTGGTCATGGCGGGCTGGTACCTGCTCTGGCCGCTGCTCGTCGCGGCGAGCGCCCTGTGCTACCTGCGACGGCGGCGGACAGCAGATCTGCCTGCCGATCTGGAACCGGGCACCTGATCCCCCGTCCCGGCGGGACCCCGGCGGCTGTCCCGTTCCCCCGGGACAGGCCGCCGGCATCCGCAGGAGACGGCTACAGCGCCCGTTCCAGGCGGTCCGCCATCAGCTTGACGAAGCGGGCGGGGTCCTTCGGCTGGGCTCCCTCGGCGAGTACCGCAAGGCCGTGCAGGAGTTCGGCGGTCTCGGTGAGGTCCGTGCGGTCCTCGCGTTCCTTGTACGCCTGGTTGAGGCCCTTCACCAGCCGGTGGTCCGGGTTGAGTTCCAGGATCCGCTTGGCCCGGGGCACCTCCTGGCCCATCGCGCGGTACATGTTCTCCAGCGCGGGGGTCAGATCGCCCGCGTCGGAGACGACACAGGCCGGGGACACGGTGAGACGGGAGGACAGGCGCACCTCCTTGATGTCCTCGTCCAGCTGCTCCTTCATCCAGCCGAGCAGACCGGCGTACTCCTCGGTCTGCTTCTCCCGCTCGCCCTCGGAGGTGTCGTCGTCCTTGGCGTCGAGGTCGATGACGCCCTTGGCGACGGACCGCAGCTTCTTGCCCTCGTACTCACCGACGGCGTCCGCCCACACCTCGTCGACCGCGTCGGTGAGCAGCAGCACCTCGATGCCCCGGTCCCGGAAGGCCTCCATGTGCGGGGAGTTCTCGATGCTCTGACGGGACTCGCCGGTCAGGTAGTAGATGTCGTCCTGTCCCTCCTTCATCCGCTCCACGTAACCCTTGAGCGTGGTCAGCTCGGTGTCGTGGTGCGTGCTCGCGAACGAGGCCAGGGCGAGGATGGCATCGCGGTTGTCCGGCTCGGTGACCAGGCCCTCCTTCAGGACGGTGCCGAACTCCCGCCAGAACGTGGCGTAGCGGTCCTGGTCCTTGGCCATCATGTCCTTGACCGTGGACAGGACCTTCTTGGTGAGCCGGCGCCGCATCATCTCGATGTGGCGGTCCTGCTGGAGGATCTCGCGGGACACGTTGAGCGAGAGGTCGGCCGCGTCGACGACACCCTTGACGAACCGCAGGTAGGGCGGCAGCAGCGCCTCGCAGTCGTCCATGATGAACACGCGCCTGACGTACAGCTGCACACCGCGCCTGAAGTCCCGGGTGAACAGGTCGTGGGGGGCGTGTGCGGGGAGGAACAGCAGGGCCTGGAACTCGAAGGTGCCCTCCGCCTGGAGCCGGATCGTCTCCAGCGGATCGCGCCAGTCGTGGCCGATGTGCTTGTACAGCTCGTGGTACTCGTCGTCGGACACCTCGTCACGCGGGCGCGCCCACAGCGCCTTCATCGAGTTGAGCGTCTCGGGTTCGGGCGCCTCGTCGCTCTCCCCGGCCGCGGCGGGTGCCTCGGGCACCATCCGGATGGGCCAGGTGATGAAGTCGGAGTACCGCTTGATGATCTCCTTGATCTTCCACGCGGAGGTGTAGTCGTGGAGCTGGTTCTCCGGGTCGGCGGGCTTGAGGTGGAGGGTGACCGAGGTGCCCTGCGGCGCGTCGTCGACCGGCTCCAGCGTGTACGTGTCCTCGCCGCGCGAGGTCCAGCGGGTGCCCTTGGTCTCGCCGGCGCGCCGGGTCAGCAGGGTGACTTCGTCCGCCACCATGAAACCGGAGTAGAAACCGACACCGAACTGGCCGATGAGCCCTTCCGCCCCGGCCGCGTCCTTGGCCTCCCGGAGTTCCTGGAGGAACTTCGCGGTACCGGAGTTGGCGATGGTGCCGATGAGCTGTCCGACCTCGTCGTACGACATCCCGATGCCGTTGTCCCGCACGGTGAGGGTGCGGGTGTCCTTGTCGATGTCGATCTCGATGTGCAGATCGGACACGTCGGCGTCCAGCGTGTCGTCCCTCAGCTTCTCCAGGCGCAGCTTGTCCAGCGCGTCGGAGGAGTTGGAGACGAGCTCACGCAGGAAGACGTCCTTGTTCGAGTAGACCGAGTGGATCATCAGCTGCAGCAGCTGACGGGCCTCTACCTGAAACTCGAGCGTTTCAGTCGGCATGGTCGCGCATACCTCACAGGTGTTATCGCCGGCACTGATGCCAGCCACTGTAAAACACCATGTCAGGGCGTCGGCCTGGATACGGCCCCGGTGGCTGGATCCCGTCCCTGCGGCCTGGCCGGCATCGAGTTCATTACCTGGCAGGTCATCGACCACGGAACGCCCCGGCGGCAGCATGGTCGACGTCAGCAGCAAGCCAACCAGCCGGAAGGACACGCGATGTCGGCCTACGCGATCGCCCATCTCCAGGAAGCGGCCCCGCACCCGGAGATCGCCGAGTACATGGCGCGGGTCACCGCCACGTTCGAGCCGTACGGCGGCCGGTTCCTCGTGCACGGCGCGGCGCACGAGGTGAAGGAGGGCGCGTGGCCCGGCCACGTCGTCGTGATCGGTTTCCCCTCGATGGACCGGGCGCGCGCCTGGTGGGACTCAGACGCGTACCAGGCCATCGCGCCCCTGCGTGCGCGGCACATCGAGGGCGACATCATCCTGGTTCCGGGCGTGAGCGAGGACTACGACGCGACCGTCACCGCCCGGAGCATGCTGGAAGCCCTGTCCGCCGCCCGCTAGGACGGGACGCCCGGGGCAGCGGCAGCGCTCAGCAGCTCATCGTCCAGGTGTGGGAGCCGCCCTGGTCGTTCGCGGCGGCGTTGTGGCCGACCTCCTGGCCCGGGGCCAGACAGAGGGTCACATGGCCGGACAGTTCGCGGCCGGAGTAGATCCGGACGTGGTCCTTCACGCCGGGTCCGGAGATGCCGTGGTTCGCCCAGGAGGAGTCGTGCCCGGCCATGTCGCCCTCCCACCAGTGGTCGTCACCGCTGTGCTCGATCTTCAGTCCCTGGAAATCGACGTCGGTCCACACACAGAAAAGTCCTTTCGAGGTGTGTGTCACCCGAGGTGTGTGTCACCCGAGGTGCGACACGTCGGTGTCGTCGGCGTCGTCGAGTTCATGGACGACGGGTCAGGAGCGCAGTGGCCTCGTTGACGGCACGCACCCGCAGCCGTCGCCACTCGGCGATCTGGGTGCGGTGCCGGGCGCGGACCTCAGCCAGGGAGTGGTGGGTCGCGGTGGCCTCGGGGCCGAGGTTGTCGACGACCACCGAGGTGCGGAACCAGCGGACCTGGTCGCCGTACAGCCGCCGTTGGGCGGCCGCGAGACAGCCGTCGGTGTGGGCGCGCACCACATAGCCGGTGGGCAGGCGCAGGGACAGTTCGGCGGGTCCGGCCCCGAACAGCGCGGCGTCGACGCGCCGTTGCTCGGCGGTCGAGGGTGCGGGGCCGCCGGGGCGGGGCGGGGCGGGGCGAGACCCCGGTGGACGAGGCAGTCGTCGGTGAGTGGCCGGGTGGCGGCCCTGACCACGTCGTCCGCGGTGGGCCGGGGCGAGGTGTCCGCCCTGGTGGTGCAGGCGCTCAGGGAGAGGCCGAGGAACAGGAACGCGGCACCGGCCGTCGTGAGAGGTCGCATCTCGGTTTCAGCCCGGCCGGCGTCCCATCGTGGTGTCACTGACGCCGTCGAACTCCCGGTCTCGCTCCCAGGAGTTGGCGTAGTCGTCGGTGCGGATCGCACGGTACAGGCAGCCGCCGGGCTGATGGCTGATCGCGTAGACGGTGACGGCGGCGTGCGAGTCGAAGGAGTACGCGCGCCCTTTCACGCGGGGGCCGAAGGCCGCGGCCGGCGCGGACATGATCACGAGGGGACGCATGGCCAGGGCATGCCCGAGCC
Organism: Streptomyces sp. NPDC048191; assembly: GCF_040652655.1. Lineage (NCBI taxonomy): Bacteria > Bacillati > Actinomycetota > Actinomycetes > Kitasatosporales > Streptomycetaceae > Streptomyces > Streptomyces sp. NPDC048191. The sequence continues at coordinate 68,112 of NZ_JBEZMO010000011.1, read as the reverse complement.
CTCGGGAGCCCATGCGGCACCGGCGCCCGGTTCACCACTTCCGGCGATCATGGAGCGAAGAAGGCCGGAGAACGCGCTCGCGCACGCGGTCGCAGCGGCGGCCGGGTGCGCGACACGGGGTTCCGGAAGGCGTGGAACCGAAGGCCTTCACTGCGCGCCGAGTTGCCTCATCTGCGACAGGACGTCGACGATGCCCCAGATCTCGGCGATCCGGCCGCTCTCGAAACGGAAGACGAACATCTCGCCGTAGCTGACGGACCTGCCGGTCGGCGCCAGTCCCCGGAACTCGCCCAGGTGGGTCCCGGTCACCGTGTTCCTGGTCGCCATCCTGTCCCCCTCGGCGATGACGTCCTCGACCGCGACATGGATGTCAGGAAACGCGCGCAGGAGCACGGTCCACACGTCCTTGAGCGCCCGTGCCCCCGTCGTGCCCGTCGGTACCGGTGCGTGGAACAGCACGTCCGGCTTGACGAATTCGTCGATGGCCTTCGCGACGACCTCCGCATCGCCGCTGTTCACGGCGTCGTGGAAGCGCGTGGCGGTCTCCTTGTTGCGCGTCACTTCATCTGTGGACACAGGGTCTCTCCTCGGTCCGGTTCGTGGTGGCACACCTATGACGAAACAGGCCGCAGCGCTGTGACATGACCGGGCGTCGGCGGGTCAACTCCCGTTCCTCCAGTCTTACTTCACCCCTTGACTGAAATGGTCCATACCTTTAGGTTGCAGCCCGGTCCCTTCCCTCCCCCACGCGAAAGGCCACCCCCCACCCATGGCCATATCCCGTCCGACGGCCGTCTTCACCGCCGCCCTCGGCCTGTCCGCCTGTCTGCTCACCGCCGCCCCCAGCCACGCCGCCGACGACGCCGTCGTCGGCAGATGGAGCACGCTCGCCCGCGGCAGCGAGACGGCACAGTCCGCCTTCGTGGTGAGCGAGGCGCAGTTCGACCAGATGTTCCCGAACCGGAATCCCTTCTACACCTACAGCGGGCTCACCGCGGCCCTGAGCGCCTACCCCGGCTTCGCGGGCACCGGCAGCGACACCGTGAAGAAGCAGGAAGCCGCGGCCTTCCTGGCCAACGTCAGCCACGAGACCGGCGGCCTGGTGCACGTCGTCGAGCAGAACACCGCCAACTACCCCACCTACTGCGACTGGAGCCAGCCCTACGGCTGCCCCGCCGGTCAGGCCGCCTACTACGGACGCGGACCCCTGCAACTGTCCTGGAACTTCAACTACAAGGCCGCCGGCGACGCACTGGGCATCGACCTCCTGAACAACCCCTGGCAGGTGGAGAACAACGCCTCCGTCGCCTGGAAGACCGGCCTGTGGTACTGGAACACCCAGTCCGGCCCGGGCACCATGACCCCGCACAACGCCATCGTCAACGGCGCCGGATTCGGCCAGACCATCCGCAGCATCAACGGCTCCCTGGAATGCGACGGCAAGAACCCTGCCCAGGTCCAGAGCCGCGTCGACGCCTACCAGCGCTTCACCCAGATCCTCGGCGTCCCCCCGGGCGGCAACCTCTACTGCTGACCGGGCCCCTCCGGATCCGTCCCCCGCGCTCAAGCATCAGGAGTTGACGTGCGCATCCCCCTGTCCCGTGCGAGGAAGTCCCGTTCCCCGGCGTCAGCCGGCGGTCGTCCACGGCGCCTGCGCCGTTCCGCCCCGGCCGCGGCGGTGTCCGCGGCGGCCGCGCTGGCCCTCACCGTGGCGGTCCCGGGCCGCGCCGACGCCGCCGTACTGCAGTTGCTGCCGCAGAACGCCGACGGCCTGGAACAGACCTTCTCCCCCGCCTACGACTACGACGGCGACGGCTGCTACGCCACCGCCGCCATCGGCGCCGACGGCACGATCAACCCCGGTCTGGCGCTCGGCGGCGACGTCAACGGCCACTGCCACGACTACGCCCAACTCGCCAACGCCAACACCTACTCGCGCGAGAAGTGCGACAACGGCTGGTGCGCCGTGGTGTACGCCAGTTACTTCGAGAAGGACCAGGCGACCTACGGCCCGTTGGCCATCGGCCACACCCACGACTGGGAGCACGTGGTGGTGTGGATCAACGACAACGAGGTGCGGTACGTCTCGGTGTCCCAGCACACCGGTTACCAGGTGGCCGACCGTTCCTCCATCCGTTTCGACGGCACCCACCCGAAGGTCGTCTACCACAAGGACGGCCTCTCGACCCACGACTTCCGCTTCGCCAACAGCAACGACGAGCCGCCCGAGAACGTGACCGGCGGCTGGTTCTACCCCCGTCTGGTGGGCTGGGAGGGCTATCCTCCGGGCTTCCGGGACAAGCTGATGAGCGCCGACTTCGGCGAGGCCACCATCAAGATCAAGGACGGGGACTTCCAGTCCGGGCTGGCGAACTCCATGCCCTCGGGAATCCCCTTCGACCCGCATGCCTGATCGCGGCCGCCGATCCCCCTCGCGGCGCGCCGGGAGGGGGATATCCCTTTGAGGATCGCGGGGGCAGAGCCATAGGGTCACCGGCATGTCCCTGCGCCTTCACATGCGTCAAGCCCTGCGGGAAGCGATGCGTGCCCGCGACAAGGTCTCCGTGAGCGCCCTGCGTTCGGCCCTCGCCGCCCTGGACAACGCCGAGGCCGTGCCGGTGGGCGCGTCCGAGCTGCGCGGCTCGGCTCTCGAACAGGTGCCGGTCGGCGTCGGGACCTCGGAGGCCGCACGGCGTGAGCTGAGCGAGCGGAACATCACCGACATCGTGCGGGCCGAAGCCGAGGAACGGCTCACGCTCGCGGGACGGTTCACCGCGCCCGCGCAGGCCGACCGGGCCGCGCGGCTGCGTGCGGAGGCCGCCGTACTGCTCCGGGTCCTCGACGGGCCCGGCACGCTGGACTGAGCACTCGGCGGTCCCGCTCCCGGGACCGCCGAGTTCCTCGTCGCCTCACGAAGTCTCGCGCAGCGACAACGCCACCTGTGCTCCGATGTCCGCCGTGCGCGGCACACCGGCCGGGACACCGGTCCTGGTCACATCCGGCTCTCCTGGTCTGCTTCCGGTGCGGGCTGGTGCGTGGTGAACATGTCCCTCGGACCCGGGGCGCCCCCATCCTGGCGGGCCAGTCCTGTTTCGCGCAGGAGGGCCCAGGCGTCCGCGACGGGGCCCATGTGTCCGAGCTTGTCGGGATTGCTGACCGCGCGGATCGTCTGGACCTGCCCGTCGAGGACCTCGACGGTCCAGGTGTTGACGACCTTGCCGTCGCGGTCGCGGAAGACCGCCCCGGGACGGCCGTTGATCCACTGCGGCTCCACGCGTCCGCCGATGCCGAGGAACGGCGGCACGAACATGCCGAGCATCCGGCGCACCTGCTCGGCACCGAAGACTCCCTGGGCGAACTGCGGAGCCTTGCCACCGCTGTCCGCGACGATCGACACGTCGCCGGCGAGCAGATCCCGCAGCCCGTCGAGATCGCCCTCCTTCAGGGCGTCGAAGAAGCGTTCGGCGAGTTCGTCGCGCTCCTTCCGGTCGGCCTCGAAGCGGGGCCTGCCCGCCTCCATGTGGCGCCGCGCGCGTACGGCGAGCTGACGGCAGGCCGCCTCGGAGCGCCCCACGGCCGAGGCGATCTCGGGAAAGCCGAACGCGAACACGTCCCGCAGCACGAAGACCGCCCGTTCGAGCGGGCTGAGCCGCTCCAGCAGGAGCAGGGACGCCATGGACAGCGAGTCGGCCAGCTCCGCCGAGTGCTCCGGGTCCTGGTAGGGGTCGGTCAGCAGCGGCTCGGGGAACCAGGGTCCGACGTACTCCTCGCGCCGCACCCGGGCGGAGCGCAGCACGTCGATCGAGATCCGGGTGACCGTGGCCGAGAGGAACGCCCTGGCCGACACCGGCCGGGTCGCGGAGAGGTCGTAGCGCACCCAGGTCTCCTGGACCGCGTCCTCGGCCTCGGTCACGCTGCCCAGGATCCGGTAGGCGATCGAGAACAGCAGCGGCCGCAGCTCCTCGAACTCCTCGACCCGGTTCACGCGAGCCCCTCCTTGAAGCCCTGACGCCAGGAGGGATAGCTCAGCTCCCAGCCGAGCTCCCGCTTGGCCTTGGCGTTGGAGAAGCCGCGGCCCTCGGTCATCATCGTCACCACCACCGGCCCGGCCAGCAGCCGGGCCAGCCACTTCGGCACCCGCATCGGTGGCTTGGCCCCCGTGCACCGTGCCAGGTACGGCAGCCATGCGCTCGCCGGTGCGGGGTCGTCGTCCACGATGTTGAACACGCCCCTGGCCTTCTGCTCCACGGCGAGGACGGTGGCGCTCGCCGCGTCGTCGAGGTGTACCCACGAGGCGTACCCGCCGCCGTCACCGACCAGCGGGAACTGCCGCTTGCGGATGAGTTCGACCTGGTCGTCGGTGGCGCCCGGGCCGTAGAACCCGCCGTAGCGCAGCACCGCGCCGCCCGCCCCGACGACCGACTCCTCGACGTGCCGCAGCGCCGCCATCGCCACGTACGCGGGCGTCCCCTCGTACAGGTCCAGCGGGTCGTCCTCGGTCTTCACCCATCCATCCCGCCGTATTCCGTTCCAGTTGGCGTAGCCCTGGGCGACGAAGTGCGGTACGCCGGTCGCCTCGGCCGCGGCGAGCAGATGATCGGTCCCCTCGGTGCGCAGCCGGATGGTGGGCTCGGCCCAACGGTCGAAGTGCTTCAGATCGGGCTTGCCGGCGTGCGCGGGGCTGATCCCGGTCATCTGGTGCACGATCACATCCGGCCGGGCGGCCGCGACCGCCTGGCCGACGGACGCCGCGTCCAGTCCGTCCATGACGACACCGTCCGCGCCGAGCCTCTGCAGTTGACCGAGCTTGGCCGCACTCGTCGTCGTGGCCGTCACCTGGTGGCCGTGGGCCACGAGCCGCGGTACGAGCCGCCGCCCCAGAACTCCCGTACCGCCTGCCACGAACACGCGCATGACCATCACCTTCCTGATCCCGAAGTCGTTCTCCGGGATCAGGACGAGACAGCCCCGCCGGTTGTGACATGGGGGCGGTGATCCGCCCTACTTCAGGATGTTGACCGCCCGGGCGACCACGAGGACCACGGTCACCAGGGACACCGACGACTGCAGCATCATCAGCATCTTCGCCCACCGGGACAGCGGCATCACGTCGGTCGGGCTGAAGGCGGTGGCGTTGGTGAAGGAGAGGTAGAGGTAGTCCGGGAACGCCGGTTCCCAGTCCGGCGGGGCCACCTCCGGGCTCTGCATCTGCACGAAGAGGAAGTCGGCGTACTGGTGCTGTCCCCGGACCCGGGCCATGGGGCCGCCGCGGTCCCACTCCCAGTACCACAGGGCGAAGACGATGACGTTCGTCAGCCAGATGACACCACCGGTCAACAGCAGCGGGACCGCGCCGTCTCCCCCGCGGCCGCTCACCAGATCCCCCACGAGCCGGACGGCCGCCCAGCCGTTGGCCAGACTGATGACACCGGCGAGCCCCAGGCCCAGGTACCGCAGCCACTGTGTACGGGGCTCCACGCGCCGGGGATTGGCCGCGATCAGTCCGGCCAGCAGCACCAGCTCCAGCGCGGGCAGGGCCCAGACCGGGCGCAGGAGGACGAGCCGGTGGGGCAGGCTCAGCTGCAGGGCGACGGCGGCCAGGATCACCGCCGTCACCGTCCAGCGCGGCTCACCACGCGTCGCCCGGCGCCAGGCGGGGACCAGTTCGCGTTCGCCGCTCTCCAGCAGCCGCTCGATCCGGGCCGGCCGGCCCTCCGCGTCGTCCATGTCGTCGTTCATGACGAGGATTGTCCCGGCCGGGTGCGCGCCGCCGGGAACCGGGACTCCGCCGCGCACGGCCGGCGGGTGTGCCGGCGTGGTCCTCGGGCTGTCCGCGCGGGCGCGTCCGCCTCCCTTCTCGTGGCAGGCGAACCGTTCGTGGCGTGGCGGGCGCGGCACCGGCATCATCGGCACGGCGAGGTTGGCGCGGAGCGCGGCCATCGGCGGGGCGGGGCGCCCCCGGCACCCGTGTCTCGGTCCCCTCAGCCGGAGGAGGCCGCGACGACGAGGCCGGAGCCGATCAGCACGACGCCGGTCGTTCGGCCGAGGGCGCCGCCGACGCGTGGCCCGCGCAGGAGCGGACCGGCCTTGGACAGCAGCACCACACAGCTGCCGAGCCAGGCGACGGTGAGGGCGGCGTGCAGGAGGACGAGGAGGGCCATCGCCCAGGCGCGCGGCAGGTGCGGCGGGGCCAGCGTGGGCAGCAGCCCGGTGGAGAAGACGGCGATCTTCGGATTGAGGACGTTGCTGATCAGGCCCGTCCGCCAGGGGCCGCGGGCCGCGGCCGGGGGCGCGTCCGCCTCTGTCGGCCTCAGGGCTCGCGGTGCTCGTGGGCCGCCTGCTCCAGCGCCTCGGCCTCCGCCTGGGCCACGCGGGTCTCGGCCGCCACGTCGATCGAGCGGGTCAGCCACCAGTACAGCAGCGCGGCGACCGGGAGTCCGATGAACAGCGAGATGTCGGCTCCGCCCAGCGCCTTGGCGGCGGGACCGACGTACAGGGTGCCGACGGAGAAGAAGGGGATCATGGCGGCGAAGCCGACCAGGTAGGAGATGATGCCGTGCCATCCCCAACGGCCGTAGATGCCGTGCGGGTTGAAGATCTCCGCGATGGCGTAGTGCCCGCGGCGCACCACGTAGTAGTCCATGAGGTTCACGGAGGTCCACGGGATGAACAGGTAGAGCACCAGCAGCAGGAAGTTGTTGAAGTTCTCCAGGAAGTTGGAGGTCGCGGCCAGGGCGCCGATCAGGGAGAGCGCGGCGGTCAGCCCGATGGTCAGCAGGCGGACGCCGAGTGTCGGGCGCACGCGCTTGAACGAGTCGATGCCGCTGATCAGGGTCAGCGAACCGCCGTACATGTTCAGCGCGGTGACGGACACCAGGCCCAGCGCGGCGAAGAGCAGCACGACGGCGCCGAAGCCGCTGAACACCTTGTCGCCGGCGGCGTTGATCGACCTGATGGTGTCGAAGCCCTTGCCCGCCCAGGCGGCGAGCAGCGTGCCCAGCACCATCAGCCAGATGCCGCCGAGCGCGGAGCCGAAGTAGGTCCAGTAGAAGGTCTTGCGGACCGTGACGTCCGGCGGGAGGTAGCGCGAGTAGTCGGAGACGTAGATGGCCCAGCTGATCTGGTAGCCGGCGACCACGCCGAACTGTGCGAGGAACGGGGTCCATCTGAAGGCGCCGAGGTCGAAGGAGCCCGCCGGGTAGTGGAGGGTGACGAGCACACCGACGGTGAAGACGCCGAAGACGATCAGGAAGGTGTACGTCAGGAGCCGCTCGGCCTTGTGGATGATGTCGTAGCCCACCAGCGCGACGACCAGGGCCACCACGGTGACCACGACCACCCACAGCTTGACGCTGCCGTGCAGGGTGGTGTGCAGGGAGTCGGCGGCCAGGATGCTGTTGAAGACGTTGAATCCCGCGTACTGCACATAGGCGAAGAGCCATACCAGGAGGGCGCCGACATAGCCGAACTGGGGGCGTGACTGGATCATCTGCGGCAGGCCCAGCTGGGGGCCCTGTGCCGAGTGGAAGGCCATGAAGAAGGTGCCGATGACCGTGCCGGCGACGATGGCCAGCAGGGACCAGATGAGGTTGCCGCCCTCGGTGATGCTGATCAGTCCCACGGCGAGGGTCGCGATCTGGGCGTTGGACATGAACCACAGCGGGCCCAGATGCCAGAGCTTGCCGTGCCGCTCGTTCAGCGGGACGTAGTCGATGGACCTGACCTCCAGGCCGGACACCCTGGGCTCCGCTGATGTGCTCATGACGCCTCCCGGCGGCCGGTCTGCCTCTGGGACACATTGTTGTCCTACGTGGGCGCCGTGACGAGTGGTGTGCAGCGTGCGGTTGCCGTCGCGTCGCGCGAGGACCGGTCACGTCCGGCACACACCGGTCCCGGACATCACCGCCGGTGCAGGCCGTCCGAGAGGCGGACGAAGCGGTGGCCGCGGGCCTGGAGGTGCGGGACCGCCAGCGCGATGCCCCGGGCGGTGCCGCCTTCGGGATGGTTCATGTGGCACAGGACGATGGAACCGGCCCGGGCCGAGGCGACGGTGGTGTGCACTTGCTCGGCGGTGAAGGTGGCGCCGCCGTCCCCGTTGACGGAGAAGCTGACGAAGCGTTCTCCGAGGTCGCCGACGATGCGTGCCGCGACGTCGTCGCAGTAGGCGGTACCGGAGCGGAAGAAGCGGGGCGGAGCGCCCAGCAGGCGGGTCAGCCTGGCCCGGTTGCCGGCGACCTCGTCGTACACCTCCCCCGCGCTGCGGGTGCCGCGGATGCCGTAGGCGGAACGGCCGGTGACCGACAGCGGACGGTGCCGGGTGCCGTGGTTGGCGATCTCGAACAGCGGGTCGGCGGCCAGGTGGCGGAACTGCGCCGGATTGGCGTCGATCCAGCGGGAGTTGATGAACAGGGTCGCCGGAATGTGCCGTGTGCGCAGGAACTGGATGAGCGCCCGGTCGTAGCCGCTGCCGCCCGGGCCGCCGCAGGCGTCGAAGGTCAGCGCGATGTCACGGGTCGTGTGCGGCAGCGAGTGCACCACGCCCGGGGCGTCGAAGCCCCACGTGTGCGGTGTGCTGCGCCCGTAACGGGCCACGGTCTGCGCGCGGGTGACGGGAGGCCGCGTGGCGGAAGCCGTGGTCGAGGGGACGGCGCGGGGAGCCTGCGAGGCCCTCGCGCCCCCGCCCGTGCCCGGCGCCGCGGAGGCGGGCGCGGCGCCGTCGTTCTTCGGGCCCGCGCAACCGGCGAGCAGCCCTCCCGCCACGGCGGCCAGCACCGCACGGCGACCAGCCGACATGCGCTTCCCCCCACCCGGTCGAAGGCCGCCACGGCCGACGACCGCCCATGACGGCCACGGTATGCAGGGAACCGCCCACGACCGTGAAGACACTGGTAAGAGATCATCCAGAATCGGTCGCGAGCCGGTGCCCGGTGAGGTCGACGCGGCGTTGGGGGCCCCGGAGCACGTCCCCCGCGCCGGGGCCGCGAGCACTCGCGCCGTGAACTCCGGGTGGCACGCGGCGCGTTGGGCACACGGGCCGGACCGACCGTCGGGTTCGGCGCTCCGGGATGTCCGGGGCCACGCTGACGGCCCGGTCCCGCGGGTGGCGGGGCCGGGCCGGTTGCGCTCGGCGCGGCGGGTCAGCCCTGGCGCGCCTTGAAACGGGGGTTCTTCTTGTTCACGACGAAGACCACACCCCGGCGGCGGACCACCTGGGCGCCGGGCTTGGACTTCAGTGAGCGCAGGGACTTGCGTACCTTCATGGCTGGGTTCTCCACGTGTTCAGGAGTACACGGCGGTCAGCGGCGGGGCGTGGCGCGACGGCCGTAGCGGCGCTGGAAGCGTTCGATGCGGCCTGCGGTGTCCACGACCCGTGCGGTGCCGGTGTAGAAGGGGTGGCCGGCCGACGAGGTCTCCACGTCGATCAGCGGGTAGGTGGTGCCGTCCTCCCAGACGATGGTCTTCGCCGTGGACGCGGTCGACCGGGTGAGGAAGAGGGCGTCGGCGGCTCGGTCGCGGAAGACGACCAGCCGGGATTCGGGATGGATGCCTGGCCTCATGGGTGCCTCCTTGTGGCCGTCCGCCCCTGGTGGGTGGCGGCGTGGTTCAGCGTTCTTCGCGGAAGAGGACGTGCCGGCCGGCGACCGGGTCGTACTTGCGCAGGACCAGCCGGTCGGGGTCGCTCAGACGGTTCTTGCGCGTCACGTAGGTGACGCCGGTCCCCGCCGTCGACTTCAGCTTGACGACGGGACGCACGGTGCTGCGTGCCATGAGAGTCTCCTTTCACCCACACCCCGGAATTGATCCGAGCATGTCAGCACTGGCCACAACAGTGCGGGACGCTCGTACATTCCCGGTGCTGTCCTGTGTTCCGGCCGGTCGGCCGACGGTTCCGGACGCGCCCGTGGAAACCGCACAGGGCCCCCGGGCATTCCCGCGTCGTCGTCCCGGTCCGTACCGGGGCGGACAGCGGTCGACCCGTGCCGTGGACGAGGCTGTCCCGGCGGAAGTCGCACCGGGTGCATGCCTTCGACCGGCTCGTCGAACACCCGCGCCTTCGACCGGCTCGGCGAACACCCGCACCGGCGGATCGCCGGGCGACGCGGCGGCGATACCGAGCCGCTCCTCCGTGCCGGGCGAGAAGCCGCCGATGTGCCTCCGCGCGGCGCCTCTGCCGGACCGGCCTCCCACGACACCTCCTCGGCCCGGCGCGCCGCGGTGCCGTTGCTCCGGGCCGGGGCGGCCCAGGTGGGCCGCCGCGTCGGGTCCGCCGTGCACCTGGTGGGGTCCGGGAGGGCGCCGACGTGCCGCGACCCACGCGGACCGCTGCGAAACCCGGCCCCGCCGCCGACCGTGGCCACGCCGGTGGCGGGGACCGGGTGCAGCTCGTGATCACCGCGTACGAGGCGGGGCTGGTCACGCCGCCGGGGTGAGCGCGTACCCCGGTGACACCCCATCGGTCGCTCGGCCGCCACCGACGCGAGCGGGATCGGGGGGAACACGGCCGGTTCCTGGTCGGGATGAGTACGGAGGGGCCGTACACACCCGGTCAGTGAAGCCGTAGTCGTAGGTGTCCCGCGCGCGCATGATCACGTTGCGGCGGGACCCGGGCCTGCGCGGACGGTTCCGGCAGCGGTCAGGCGGCCCGGCGCCGCTGCCTGATCGGTTCTCCCACGCGGTGCATGTGGGTCAGGGCCTCGCGGTAGGACTGGATCAGGCCGGTCTCGTGGTACGGGACGCCGATCTCCGCGCAGTACCGGCGAACGATGACCTGGGCCCGCCGCAGATGGGGTGTGGGCATGCTCGGGAAGAGGTGGTGCTCGATCTGGTAGTTGAGCCCGCCGAGCATCACGTCGGTGAACCGGCCGCCGCGTACGTTGCGGGAGGTGAGGACCTGGCGGCGCAGGAAGTCCGGCCGTTCGTCACCGGTGAACGTGGGCATGCCCTTGTGGTTCGGTGCGAAGGTGCAGCCGAGGTAGACGCCGAAGAGGCACTGGTGCACGAAGAGGAACGCGACCGCCTTGCCGGGCGAGAGCACCAGGAACAGCGCGGACACATAGGCGGCGAGGTGCAGGAGGAGCAGACCGCCTTCCGGCACCCGGTGCTTCATGGACGGCGAGCGCAGCGCCCGCAGGCTCGCGACGTGCAGGTTGAAACCCTCCAGCGTCAGCAGCGGGAAGAACAGCCACGCCTGGTGACCGCCGATCAGACGCGCCAGGCCGCGGCTGTCGCGGGCCTGGGACTTGGACCACACCAGGATGTCCGGGGCGACATCCGGGTCGAGTTCCTCGTGGTTGGGGTTGGCGTGGTGGCGGGTGTGCTTGTTCATCCACCAGCCGTAGCTCATGCCGATGCCGAGATTGCCGAGGAGCCGGCCCCACGTCTCGCTCGGCCGGCCGCGCCGGAAGACCTGACGGTGCGCCAAGTCATGGGCCACCAGGGCGACCTGGCCGAAGGCCAGTGCCAGGAACGCGGCGACCGCCAGCTGCCACCAGGTGTCGCCGAGCGCGAGGAAGGCCCCCCAGCCGGCCGCCGACAGCGCGATCACCAGAGCGAGTCTGGCCGTGTAGTAGCCGGGACGCCGCCTCAGCAGACCCGCCTCGGCGATACGCCGGGACAGCCGGGCGAAGTCGCTGCCCGGCCCTGAGTCGGAGGTACGGGACGGGGCGGCGGACGCCCCGGCGGCCGGGGCATGCGTGGAAATCGTCATGCCGTCGAGTCTGTGCACGACCGTGGCACCGGAACATCCGGACAGGCACCGGACGGAACGGGGGGCTTTCCCTACGGCGGCCGGGGTGTTGCCACCACCCCGAGCCGCTGATCCGGGGCTTCGCGGCAGGGGCGGCGGTCAGCGCCCGGCGAGGAGTTCGAGGGTGTCGACCACACGGTGGGAGAAGCCCCACTCGTTGTCGTACCAGGCGACCACCTTGATGTGACGGCCGTCGACGCGGGTGAGGGCCGAGTCGAAGATCGACGATGCCGGGTTGCCCGTGATGTCCGACGACACCAGCGGGTCCTCGGAGTACTCCAGGATGCCCGCGAGCGGCCCCTCGGCCGCGGCGCGGTACGCCGTCAGCACGTCGTCGCGCGTCACGTCACGGGCCACGGTCGTGTTGAGTTCGACGATCGAGCCGACCGGCACGGGCACGCGGATCGAGTCGCCCGACAGCTTGCCGTCCAGGTTCGGCAGCACCAGCCCGATCGCCTTCGCCGCGCCGGTCGTGGTCGGCACGATGTTGACGGCGGCGGCGCGGGCCCGGCGGGCGTCGCGGTGCGGACCGTCCTGGAGGTTCTGCTCCTGGGTGTAGGCGTGCACCGTCGTCATGAACCCGTGCTCGATGCCGGCGAGTTCGTCCAGTACGGCGGCCAGCGGCGCGAGCGCGTTGGTGGTGCAGGAGGCGTTCGAGACGACGGTGTGCAGGGCCGGGTCGTACGCGTCGGTGTTCACCCCGTACGCGAGGGTGACGTCGGCGCCGTCGGACGGCGCGCTGACGAGGACCTTCTTCGCGCCCGCGTCGAGGTGTGCCCGGGCCGCCTTCGCCGATGTGAAGCGGCCGGTCGCCTCGAGCACGATGTCCACACCGAGCTCGTCCCAGGGCAGTTGCGCCGGCTCGCGCTCGGCGAGGACCTTGATCCGACGGCCGTCCACGACCAGGGTGTCCCCGTCGACGGTCACGGGGCGGCCGAGCCGGCCGGCCGTGGTGTCGTAGGCGAGCAGGCGCGCGAGGGTGGCGGGTTCGGTGAGGTCGTTCACGGCGACGACGTCGAGGGCGGTGCCGCGTTCGAGGAGGGCGCGCAGCACGTTGCGTCCGATACGGCCGAATCCGTTGATGGCGATGCGAGTCATGAATGGTGTCCCTTCCGTCCCCACCAGGGTCGCGGGCCGCGTCCGCTCATGACCGTGTCCGGAGCGCCATGGTTCGCAAGGATCGCGCCAGGGGGCCGGCTACTCGCCCTGGGTGAAGGTGCGCCGGTACTCGCTCGGGGTGGTGCCGAGGATGCGCTGGAAGTGGGTGCGCAGATTGGTGCCGGTGCCGAGACCGACATCGGCGGCGATCTGCTCGATGCTGCGCCCGGAACGTTCGAGCAGCTCCCTGGCGAGGTCGATGCGGGCACGCATCACCCACTGCATCGGCGTGTATCCGGTGTCCTCGGCGAAGCGCCGGGAGAACGTGCGCGGCGAGACCGCGGCATGCCGGGCGAGGACCGTGAGGGTGAGGGGCTCGCCGAGGCGGTGCAGAGCCCACTCACGGGTCGCGGCGAACCGCTCCCCCAGCGCCTCGGGCACACTGCGCGGCACGTACTGGGCCTGGCCTCCGCTGCGGTAGGGGGCGGCGACCAGGCGGCGCGCCGCATGGTTCGACACGGCGACCCCGAGGTCCTTGCGGAGGATGTGCAGGCACAGGTCGATGCCGGAGGCCGCTCCGGCCGACGTCAGCACGCTGCCCTCGTCGACGAAGAGCACGTTCTCGTCGACCCGGACGAGCGGATGCTTCACCGCGAGGGCTCGTGTGTAGTGCCAGTGCGTCGTCGCCCGCTTGCCGTCGAGCAGGCCCGTCGCGGCCAGCGCGAAGGCCCCCGTCGAGATGGCGGCCAGCCGCGTGCCCCGGGCATGGGCGGCGACCAGCGCCTCCACGACGGAGCGCGGCGGGTCCTCGCGGTCCGGAAACCGGTACCCGGGGATGAACACGATGTCCGCCCATCCGAGAGCCTCCAGGCCATGGGCGACGTGGTACGACAGCCCGTCCCCGCCTGTCACCAGCCCGGGCACCGCACCGCACACCCGCACCTCGTACGGCATGCTCGCGCGCGTGGTGAACACCTGCGCGGGAATCCCGACGTCGAGCGGCTTGGCACCTTCGAGCACCAGGACGGCGACACGCTGCAGGCGGGGGGACGACACGGAACACAGCGTACGAGAGGCCCGGTGGACGCCGGGTGCCAGCCGGACGGCGTACGACGACGGGCCCCGCCGGTGGGGAACCGGCGGGGCCCGCTGCCCAAGGGCGTGTGGGCGGGGTCAGTCCGTGCCGGACTCCATCGCGGCCCGGTCCAGCGCCTCGTCCTCCTCCGAGACCTCGCCGCGGGAGGCGATCGCCTCGGCGCCGCCCTGCGGCATGGTGCCGATCAGGCCCGTGGAGGCGGCCTGGGCCGCGCCGATCAGGGCCGGGTGCTCGGTGCCGACCATGCCCAGCCCGGCGTACTGCTCGAGGCGGGCGCGGGAGTCGGCGATGTCGAGGTTGCGCATGGTGAGCTGGCCGATCCGGTCCGACGGGCCGAACGCGGAGTCCTCGGTGCGCTCCATGGACAGCTTGTCGGGGTGGTAGCTGAACGCCGGGCCCGTGGTGTCGAGGATCGAGTAGTCCTCACCGCGCCGCAGCCGCAGTGTCACCTCGCCGGTGACCGCGGCGCCGACCCAGCGCTGCAGCGACTCGCGGATCATCAGCGCCTGCGGGTCCAGCCAGCGGCCCTCGTACATCAGGCGGCCGAGCTTGCGGCCCTCGGTGTGGTACTGGGCGAGGGTGTCCTCGTTGTGGATCGCGTTGACCAGGCGCTCGTAGGCCGCGTGCAGCAGCGCCATGCCGGGCGCCTCGTAGATGCCGCGGCTCTTGGCCTCGATGATCCGGTTCTCGATCTGGTCCGACATGCCGAGGCCGTGCCGGCCGCCGATGGCGTTCGCCTCCATGACCAGGTCGACCGGAGAGGCGAAATCCTTGCCGTTGATCGTCACGGGGCGGCCCTGGTCGAAGCCGACGGTCACGTCCTCGGCGGCGATCTCCACGGCCGGGTCCCAGAACCGCACGCCCATGATCGGCTCGACGGTCTCCACGCCGGTGTCCAGGTGCTCCAGGGTCTTGGCCTCGTGCGTGGCGCCCCAGATGTTGGCGTCGGTCGAGTACGCCTTCTCCGTGCTGTCGCGGTACGGCAGCCCGTGCGCGAGCAGCCACTCGGACATCTCCTTGCGGCCGCCGAGCTCGGTCACGAAGTCGGAGTCCAGCCAGGGCTTGTAGATCCGCAGGTGGGGGTTGGCGAGCAGGCCGTAGCGGTAGAACCGCTCGATGTCGTTGCCCTTGAAGGTGGAGCCGTCGCCCCAGATCTGGACGTCGTCCTCGAGCATCGCCCGGACCAGCAGGGTCCCGGTGACGGCGCGGCCGAGGGGCGTGGTGTTGAAGTAGGCACGCCCGCCCGAGCGGATGTGGAACGCGCCGCAGGCGAGCGCGGCCAGCCCTTCCTCGACCAGGGCCGCGCGGCAGTCGACCAGGCGCGCGATCTCGGCACCGTAGGTCGCCGCACGGCCCGGCACCGAGGCGATGTCGGGCTCGTCGTACTGGCCGATGTCGGCGGTGTAGGTGCACGGGATGGCGCCCTTGTCGCGCATCCACGCGACGGCGACCGACGTGTCGAGGCCGCCGGAGAAGGCGATGCCGACGCGCTCGCCGACCGGAAGGGAAGTGAGGACCTTGGACATAGGAAGAGTATGCAACATTACGCATGGCCATGCATAGCCCGGAGCGAAAGAACCCCCCGACGGCGTTCTCTGCGGCGGTCGGCGCCGTACCTACTGCCGACCGCCGAACCTCCAGGTGCGAACCTCGACCTCCGCATACCGGTCCGCGGTCAGGACCGCTCGCGCCGCCTCCGGGTCCGGGGCGCGGAGCAGCGCGGCCGTGCCGAGCCAGGTGGCACCGTCGTCGGAGAGCAGCGGCCCGTACGCGATCAGCTCGCGCCGGTCCGGCGGGGGTGCGTCGAGGCCGGCGTCGGCCGTCCGCGCCGCGCCGAGGCCGAGCACCAGGTACCGGTCACCGCCGGTCCGGCCACCCGGGAAGTCCCACATGGTGCGCCCCAGCGTGTTGCGCCAACGACGCAGCAGCACATCCCGGTACACGCCGGACTGGTAGTTGGGTTCCTCGAAGGCGAAGGCCCTCGCGGCCGCGGGGTCCTGCAGGTCGAGGACGTGCACGCTACCGGTGGGCGTCTCGTCGTCGGCGGCCAGGGTCGGGCCGCGGGCGATCATCTCCTCGGCGTACTGGTCCATGTAGGCCCAGTGTTGCCCCAACAGCTCGTCACGCAGGGGCAGGGAGCCGCGCCGGTCGCGGTGGAAGCAGAAGAATTCCATGGCCACAGACCCTCCCCGAGCGGGGACGGGCCCTCAACCGCTTTTGCGGAGCGCGTGATCGGCAGGGGCCGCTGTTCGGCCTCGGCGCCTCACGCCATGCCGGTTCCGGCCCCGGAATGCCGTTGACACACCTCCGGACCCACCCAGTAAGTTTCCATTCGGAACTTAGTAGGTATCGAAAGGGAACTCACTGTGTCTCAGCAGACGTGGACCGCTGTCGACGACTACTTCAACGGTCTGCTCGTGCAGGAGGACGACGCCCTGCTCTCGGCCGCCGGGGACAGCGATGCCGCCGGGCTCCCGCAGATCCAGGTGGCTCCCAACCAGGGCAAGCTGCTGAACCTGCTCGCCCGGATCCGGGGCGCCCGGCGCATCCTGGAGATCGGCACCCTCGGCGGCTACAGCACCATCTGGCTCGCCCGGGCCCTGCCGGACGGCGGCCGTCTGGTCACCCTGGAGAGCGACCCGCACTACGCGGCCGTCGCCACGGCCAACATCGCCCGTGCCGGGCTGGGGCACCTCGTCGACCTCCGCGTCGGCAAGGCCCAGGACTCGCTGCCCCGGCTCGCGGCCGAGGAGGCCGGTCCGTTCGACCTGGTCTTCATCGACGCGGACAAGCCCTCCAACCCGGAGTACCTGGAGTGGTCCCTGAAGCTCACCGGGCCGGGGAGCGTCATCGTCGGCGACAACGTGGTCCGCGACGGCGCGGTCACCGACGCGGCCGACGACGACCCGCGCGTCCAGGGCGTCCGCCGCTTCACCGAACTCATCGCGGAGCACCCGCGGTTGACCGCCACCACTGTCCAGACGGTCGGTACGAAGGGCTACGACGGCTTCACCCTCGCCCTGGTCACGGCCTGAGCGAGTCACCGGCGGGGGCGACACCCCCGCCGGTGACGGCGCACCTCCTGCCGGGCGCGGTCACCGCCGGCGCGGTCACCGCCGGGGCAGGTGGTTCGGCCGGTTCGCCGAGCGGACCGCGTCAGCTGCCGGTCAGCAGCCGTCGTACGACGTATCCCGCTGAGTCGACGCCGGAGCTGCCGCCCTCGACGAGGGCCGCGACCGAGACGCGGGAGTTGTAGGCGGTCAGCCAGCCGTTGGTGTGGTCCCCCTCCTCCGCGGTGCCGGTCTTGGCGCCGACGCCCACGAGTCCGCCCAGGCGCGGGGCGGCCGTACCGCTGGTGGCGACGTTGCGCATCATCGACTGCAGATAGCCGGCCGTGCGGGCGGAGATGGGCCGGGGCGCGGTCTCCTGGTGCTGTCCGGGCAGGATCACGGGCTGTTCGAAGCCGGCGTCGCGGACGGTGGCCGCCACCGACGCCATGAACAGGGGCGTGGCGGTGACCTTACCCTGGCCGATGAACTGGGCCGCCTGGTCGCCGCCCTGGACGTCCGCCGGGATGCTCGGATCGGTGGTGGCGACCCCGCCGCCGATGGACCAGCTGCCCATGCCGAAGACGTTCACGGCCTCGTCGTTCAAGGCGGAGGCGTCACCGTCGTGCACCAGGTAGTGGAAGCCGTCCTTGATGAAGGAGGTGTTGCAGGACACCGTGAACGCCTGGGCGAGGGAGGCCTGGGTGTTGGGCCGCACGCCGGAGTCGTTGTGGAACAGCTGGCTGTTGGCGGTCAGCGAGTCCGTGCACGGCGCCGGACTGTTCGGCGTGAGACCCGCCTTGTCGAAGAGGGCCGCCGAGGTGATGATCTTCATGGTGGAGCCCGGGGACTTGATGCCGTTGAGGGCGATGTCGCCGTCGTCGCCCGTGTGCGCGATCGCGAGGATGTGACCGCTGTGCCAGTCCAGCGCCACGGTCCCGGCGGGCTTCTGCTGCAGGTGAGCGTCCTTCACGGCCTCTTCGGCCACTGTCTGGAGGCCGGCGTCGATGGTCGTCCGCACGGTGGCCGGGCGGCCCTTGGAGAAGACCTTGAGGGTCTTCACGCCCGCGCCGCCACCGTCGACCACGGCCACGCCCGTGCCGGGGGTGCCGCCCGTGGGCTTCGCGTTCTTGCCGATGGTGGCCGTGATGTCCCGCAGTGACGCGAAGCGGGAGAGGTCCGTCTTGCCGTCGCTCGCGACGACCTTGACGCCGCCCGCGCCGGCCGGCAGCCTGCCCGCGGTCAGTGACTGGCCGTCGTCGAGACCCGGATAGAGCACCGAGTTGTTCCAGTGGACCGCCAACTGCCCGTTCGTGCTCTTCAGGACCGCCACCGCGCTCGAGTAGCTCCAGGTGCCCCCCTCTACCTGTGCGGTGACGTCGAAGGTGACCTTCGTGGCTCCCGACGTCACCGAGGAGGGTCCCGCCGACAGGATGTGAGCGAAGGACAGCTTCTTTAGGCGCAGGCCGTCGGCGTAGTCCCGCAGTGCCGGCGCTGCCGTCTGCGGTACGTCGGTGTCGCTCGCCGCGCCGTCCAGGTGCCGCTGGGACCAGCTGTCCAGGAAGGCGCGGGTCAGCTTCACGGACTCGGCGTCCGACGGGGGCGTGCTCGACACCGCCGAGGAGTCGAAAGTGCGCGCACCCTGGGAGGAGCCGTCACCCACCGACCCGGAGGTCAGGCTGTGCAGGATGTTGTAGGTACCGATTCCCCCGAGGGCGAGCAGCGCGGTGCAGGTACCGGCAAGGCCGATCTTCACAGCTCTGTTCATGTGACGAATCGTATGTACGTTCCATGAACTTGCGTGTCGCTCGTCTGCAGATCGTTATCTGAACCTCAAGTGCCTTGCCACGGTGCGGTCGTGGGGTGCGGTGGCGGTGCCACGCAGGGCACCGGTCCACTCATCGCGATCGTCGTGACCTCACCTGGCGCATCGGCCTTACGGTCGGCCGGTGCGGGCGCCCGTGGGCCGCGGTGGGATCGCCTACGCGCCCGCGGCCACGGCCCTGAGTTCGGCCAGCGACTCCCGGATCAGCAACTGCATCGAGCGTTCCTCGTCCGGTGCGATCCAGCGTTCGAAGGCGACCTTGAAGACGGCGACCGCGGCCTCGGCGGCCAGGCTCGCGGCGGGCTCCGCGACACCCCGGCCGCGCAGGGTTTCGGCGAGCGCCGCCCCCAGCGACGCGAGCTTGATCAGCTCGCGCTCCCGCAGTTCCGCGTTCGCCGTGATCACGGCCTGCCGCCGACACGCGAAGTCACGTCGGTCGGCGAACATCCCGGCGACGGCGTCGAGCCCGGCCGTCAGGGCGTCGAGCGGGACCGCGGCCCGCGGAGCACCGGCGACCGCGCGGACGAACAGGTCCTCCAGCTCACCGGCACCGGCGAAGAGCACCTCGCGCTTGTCGGCGTAGTGCCGGAAGAAGGTCCGCTCCGTGAGCCCGGCCCGCTTGGCGATCTCCGCCACGGTGGTCTGCTCGTACCCGCGCTCGGCATAGAGCGCCAGCGCGGCCTTCGCCAGGCGTCCGCGCGCGTCCGGCTCCCATCTACCCATGCCCGGATCTTACGTGATGACAGCCGCTGACATCAGGTGTACGGTCTATGTCAGTCACTGACATCGAATGTTTGGGGTCTCCCATGCGCATCTTCGTGACCGGCGCCTCCGGCTGGATCGGGTCCGCCGTCGTCCCTGAGCTCGTCGAAGCGGGACACCAGGTCGTCGGGCTCGCCCGCTCAGAAGCCTCTGCCGCCGCGGTCACCGCGGCGGGCGCGGAGGCCGTCCGCGGCACCGTCGACGACCTCGATCTGCTGCGGAAGACGGCCGCCGCCTCGGACGGGGTGATCCACCTCGCCTTCAAGCACGACATCGCCTTCAGCGGCGATTTCAAGGGCGCCGCCGAGGCCGACCGCCGCGCCGTCGACGTCTTCGGTGACGCGCTCGCCGGCAGCGACCGGCCCTTCGTCCTCGCCTCCGGCCTGGCCGGGCTGGCGCTCGGCCGCGCTGCGACCGAGCGCGACATGCCCACGCTCGACGACTCGCCGATCAGCCTCCGGGCGGTCACGGCACAGGAGGTGCTGGGGTTCGCCTCACGCGGTGTCCGGTCCTCCGTGGTACGGCTCTCGCCGACCTGTCACGGCGACGGGGACAACGGATTCATGGCGACGCTGGTCGCCATCGCCCGCGAGAAGGGCGTCTCCGGCTACATCGGCGACGGCGCCAACCGCTGGCCCGCCGTCCACCGCCTCGACGCCGCACATCTGTTCCGGCTGGCCGTCGAGCGGGCACCGGCCGGATCGGTGCTGCACGGGGTCGCGGACGAGGGTGTCGCGATCCGTGACGTCGCCGAGGTGATCGGCCGGCACCTCGACGTGCCGGTGACGTCCGTGGCGCCCGAGGCCGCGGCCGGGCACTTCGGCTGGCTCGCCGGCTTCCTCGGCCTCGACATGCCGGCCGCCGGCGCCCTGACCCGCGAACTGCTGGACTGGCGGCCGACCCACCCGGACCTCCTCGACGACCTCGACAAGGGGCACTACTTCCACACCCCCGCCACCGGCGCCTGAGGGGGGACTCCGGCCCGCCCCCGGTGGGGACCGCCCGCTGCCTCACCGGGGCGGAAACGGAGCTCTATGGCAGCACGCACCAGCGGCACTCCGCCGGGCTCGTCGGCCCGGCCGTGGATGCCGATCGCCACGGGACCGCTGCTTGCCGCTCATGCGGTATCCGGGCGCTGGAGCCACTCGTTCTCGGACGTCCATCGCTCCGACCGCCAGGGACCTGGACCGTGCCCGCGCGGCCGTCGGCGGAGAACGGCTTCCGCGACGGGCGCGCGGAAGCGATCGAACAGGCCAGTCGGAGCCGAAGGCCGTCCGGCTCGACACCGCCGAGCGGGACGGTACCCGCGAGGCGCTGGAGCGGGTCAGGGCCCGGCACGGCGACAGCCCGGAGCCGGCCCAGGGCGCTCGCCGACGGCGGGCCCTTGCCGTCCGCCGCCCCCGCCGAGCGCCGGCCGGCCCCGGATCCGGTCAGGAGATCTTGGCCAACTCGTCGGCCAGAGGCTCCAGTACGTGTGGTGAGTACGGCAACGGTAGGTAGAGGACGGCCAGTTCGGCGCCCTCCTCGGCGAAGGCGGCGGCGCTCGCGGCCGCTTCGGCCGGATCGCCGGTGAAGCGGACCTGGGCCGAGAGCCGGATCTCCGCGGGGTCGCGTCCGATGCGCCCGCAGTGCTCGGACAACACCTCGCGTGCCCTGCGGAACTGTGCGGGTGTCCCGGTGTCGAAGTTCCAGTGCTGAGCGAACCTCGCCACGGTCCGCAGCGTGCGCTTCTCCCCACTGCCACCGATGCACAGCGGCGGATGCGGCCGCTGGACGGGTTTGGGATGGCAACGCGCCTGCGCCAGTTGGTAGTAGGTGCCTTCCAAGGTGGTCGTTCGGTCCGGCCCGAGGAGACCGGTGAGCACTTCGCAGGCCTCCTCGAAACGATCGCTGCGCTCGCGCGGTGTGCCCAGGTCGATGCCGTACGCGCGGGACTCCTCTTCGCTCCAACCTGTTCCGATGCCGAGCTCCAGTCGCCCCTGGGAGATGACATCCAGTGTGGCGGCCATGTTGGCGAGGACCGCCGGGTGCCGGTAGTGGATGCCAGTGACGAGCGTGCCCAGGCGCAGGCGCCGGGTGGCCTGGGCCAGCGCCGCCAGGGTGATCCAGCCCTCCAGGCGGGGTGTGGCCGGGTCGGTGCCGTGCATGGCCTGGAAGTGGTCGGAGGTCCATCCGGACTCGAAGGTCTCGATCTCGTCGGCGGCCCGCCACACATCGAGCACGGCCTCCCACGAGGTGCCCTGCGGCGATGTCTTGAAAGCGAAACGCATCGTGCCAACTTACCGCCAGCTACAGCGAGTTGCGGAGCGGCCACGAGTGCCTCGGCCACGGCGGCGAGCATGACGGGCAGTGCGGAAGCGGCACTAGAGTGGGAGGGTGACCTCTTCGCAGGAAGACCCGTCGCCACTGCTCGGCGAAGACGACCGTGAGGCGGCCGTGGCGCGCCTGCAGGAGGGGTACGCCGATGAGCGCATCTCGCACGAGGAGATGGACCATCGTCTCGGCCAGGTGCTCACCGCGAGGACGCAGGGCGAACTCGCGTCGGCCCTGGCCCCGCTCCCGGAGAACGTCCCGGACACCACGTCGGCCATCGGCGCCGCCGCCGGGCGGATCCAGCGGCGCGGCGCGTGGCGGGTGCCCCGGGTCCTCAAGGTCGAATCCGCCTACGGAAGGGTCCGCCTGGATCTGTCCCGGGCGGTCATCGAGCATCCGGTCGTCGACATCGAACTGCAACTCGGCACCGGCGGGGCCAGGATCACGGTGCCTCGCGACGCGGTCGTCGACGTCGAGGGGCTGCGCACCGGGTGGAAGGACCTGCGCTACAGGGCCCGGCGGGCGTCCCGCCCCGGAGGACCGAGGATCCGGATCTCCGGGTTTCTGGGATTCGGACGGTTGAAGATCCGCCACGCCCGGCGCTGAAGCTCCCGCCGGCGCTGATCTGTCCTCTATGCGTCACCGCGACCGCCGGCGTCCGCCCCGTCCGCACGGTCGAGGAGCGCCAGATAGGCGTTGAGATGTGTCGCCGCGTGGAGCATGGCGAGGCCCTGTGCGGTGAGCCTTCCCTGCCAGGCGTCCAGGGAGGCGGCGAGTGCGTCCGTGCCGCCGGCCGTGCGGACCTGCTGGACCACGGTGGCGATGTCGTCCAGCAGATGGCCTCCGCGTCTGAGCAGGTGCGCGAGCTCGGCGTCGCGGATGTCGTCGGCGCGGAAGACGCGGTAGCCGGTGACCGGGTCGCGGGCGGGGGTGACGATGCCGGCGCTCTCCCAGTTGCGCAAGGTCGCCGTCGTGACGCCGAGTTGGTGTGCGAGTTCGCCGACGGTGCGGGTGCGGGAGCCCGGTGCGGGATCCGGAGCGGACTGCGGCTCCGCCGTCAGGTGCGTCACCGCCGTCCGTACGGCGTCGAGGGTGTCCCGGTCGCGCAGCAACTGGCTGTGGCCCCGGTCGACGACCGTCAGGGCCTCGTCGAGTCCGCCACGGTGCAGAGCGTTCATGATCCGGCCGCCGGCCGCGTAGCCGTACGCCGGGACGAGCGCGAGGTAGGCGCGCAGTGCGGCCGCGTGCACCTCGGTGTAGATCCGGTAGCCGGTGTCGGTGCGCTCGGCGGGCGGGATGAATCCGTGCCGCTCGTAGTTGCGCACGGCCTGGGTCGAGATGCCGTGCTCGCGGGCCAGGTCGGTCGGTCGCAAGGTGATCACCGGTTGAGACTTTACCGGAGGCCTGGGCAGCAGAAGCCCCTACAGACCATGACTGACGCCTGCCAAAGTCTCAACCGTTCTTTCAAAGATACGATTGAGGTCCATGAGTCAGGACATCCGAGCCTTCGTCACCCCGTCATGCGAGCTCTTGGCGCTGGGTGAGCCCACCCACCAGGAACCGGCCTTCGGACGGATCCGCAACGGGCTGTTCGCCCAGCTGGCCGACCGCGGCTTCCGGTCGATCGCCCTCGAGACCGACCGCGTGGCCGCGCTCGCCGTGAACGACCACGTGCAGGAGGGAGCCGGGAGCCTCGACGCGGTCATGCGTGAAGGCTTCTCCCACGGCTTCGGCGACCAGGAGGCCAACAGGCGGCTGGTCGACTGGATGCGCACCTACAACCAGGACCGCCCGCCCGCGGAACGCCTGGCCTTCCACGGCTTCGACGCACCGTTGGAGAACTACAGCGCGCCCAGCCCCCGGCCCTATCTGGAACATGCCCGCGACTTCCTGGGGCTCGACCTCGACATCGCGCACCTCACCGGCGACGACACACGCTGGAGCCGGCCGGAGGCGGTGCTCGACGCCGCGATGTCCCCGGGCGCCACGACCGACGCCGAGCGGCTGCGGACGATCACGGACGACATGCTGGTCCTGCTCCACGCACGCGCCCCGGAACTGATCACGGCGACGTCCCGCGATACGTGGTTCAGGGCCAGGACACATCTCACCGCCGGCCTCGGCCTCCTGCGCTACCACAAGCAGTCGGCACTGCCCCTCGAACCCGGTCCCCGGATAGCGGGCCTGCTCGGTGTCCGGGACGCGCTCATGGCCCAGAACCTCCTGGACATCCGCGGCATCGAGCAAGAGCGGGGCGGCACCCTGGTCTTCGGGCACAACCTCCATCTGCAGCGGAACCCGAGCGCCTGGCGCCCGGGAGACCTGGGTGCCGACTGGTCCGGCGCCGGCGCCATCGTGGGATCCCTGCTCGGCCGGCGGTACGTCTGCGTCGTGGGCAGTCTGGGCCGCAGTGACACGCTCGGGCTCGAAGACCCCGCCCCGGACACCCATGAAGGCCTCCTGCAGAGCCGTGTCACCACCTGGTCCCTGCAAGCGGCCGCCACGGTGCCGTCCGCCCGCAAGCGGACGGACACACATCCCAGGCAGGGTTACTTCCCGCTCGACCGCGTGACGCTCGACGCCGTGGAGGCGGTCCTGCACATCAACGACGGCGCGACCGCTGGCACACCCGCACCCATGTGACCGCGGCCGGGACGCCGAGCCGGATCCGACGCCGCCGGGCCGCCCCACACGGCAACGGTCCCGGCACGTTTGCACCGGCCGCGCTGCGCCAGTACCGGGCCTTCCTGCGCCCCCGGGCGTCGCCCCGGTATCCGCAGCACGCGTGCGGTTGACGCCCGGGCCACGGAAAGGGACGTCGAGGGCCTCGTGTGGCGGCGCCGTGGGGCCGGCGCCCGGGAGACGGGGCGGCCGACGGTATGACCGGCACTGCTCGCCTGCGGGCCGGCCGGGCGTCCGGCCCGTAGGGTGGGCATGTGACCGGCGAGACTGATCTGCAGACATTGCTGAGCGGCTTGCGTCCGGAACTGAATCCGGGCCATTACGTCTTCACCATGGCGGAGGGCGGCGTGCCGTCCGGTGTCACCCCCGTGGTGACGGTCGCCGAGCAGGAGGGCCTGACCCTCGTCGTGCCCCGGGCGGAGGCGGACGCCGCGGGGATGGCGTACGACTACGTGGCCGGATGGATCACCTTGCGGGTCCACTCCGCGCTGGCCGCGGTAGGACTGACCGCCGCGGTCTCCCGCGCCCTCGCCGACGCGGGCCTGAGCTGCAATGTCGTCGCCGGCTTCCACCACGATCACCTCTTCGTACCGTACGAGCACGCCGAGCGGGCCATGGACGTCCTGCGGGAACTGACCCACGACTCCTCCTGACCCCGCCTCCTGAGGTCGCTCAGCGCACACCGGGGCAGGGCAGCGGCCAGTCCGCGACACTCCGCGGGCGTCGGCCGGCCGGGCACACATCACGCCCGCCGCCCGCCGACGAGGGCGCGGGCGCCCGTACCGGCCTCCGTGGCCCGCCGCTCCTCGCTCGCGCTCACTGCGGGGCGTCAGCGCACAGGGCGCCGGCTGGCTCGCGGACCATGAACACATCCACCGGGTCCTCGGACTCCACGGTGAAGCCGTGGCGTTCGTACAGCCCACGGGCCCGGCTGCCCTGGAGCACGTTCAGCCGCATCCGAGTGCCGTCGCCGTCGCACCGCTCCAGCAACATGCGCAGCACGGCCGATCCGACGCCGCCGCCCTGCAGGCTGGGGCCGACGTAGAAGTGTTCCAGCCAGTGGGCGTCGTGCGCGGGACGCAGCGCCACGCATCCGGCCAGGGCACCGTCGGCCTCTATCACCCAGGTGTTTTCCGGCACGAACCCATCCCGCAGCCGCTGCCGCACCCGGTGCTCGTCGTACCGCCCGAGCCGCTCCAGGTCCGGCCTCATCACGACGGCCCTCAGCTCGGCCACCGCCTCGACGTCCGCGGCCGAAGCGGGACGTATCTTCCAGTCCGCCATGATCACGATGCTAGCGCGCCGGCTTTCCCTCGCCTCCGGGAAGCGACCGGCGTCAGGGCCAGGTGCGGTCGCCCGCCCCAGGATCCCGAGGGCGGCGTCGTCCAGCCAGGGAATGGGTCCGGCTCCGGGGCGTACGACGTGCTCGGCGGCCGGGAACAGGGCGGCGGACTCAGGAACGGTGGGCGAACACGGCCACGACGGCGGGTGCCCGCCTCACCGCGCTGCGCCGGTACCGGTACCGCTCTCCCCCCCGCCGGAGGCAGGGATCGGC
Source organism: Streptomyces sp. NPDC048191 (assembly GCF_040652655.1). Taxonomy (NCBI): domain Bacteria; kingdom Bacillati; phylum Actinomycetota; class Actinomycetes; order Kitasatosporales; family Streptomycetaceae; genus Streptomyces; species Streptomyces sp. NPDC048191. The sequence continues at coordinate 41,988 of NZ_JBEZMO010000011.1, read as the reverse complement.
TCCCGCTCCGGGTCCCGGGCCACGGGCTGGCCGTAGAGGCCTCGGTCGCCGTCGAGCTTCACGGAGCGACCGACCGGCCGCAAGGCCCCAGTCACACGAACCGGAGCAGCACCACCAGGGCAATCGGCGCGGGGAGCACTGCGCGTACGACGCGCCACCGGACGTCCTCGCGCAGGGTGAGCGCCAGGAAGGCGAGTGGGTACGGAGCCGCCAGCGGAATCGCCGAGATCAGGCCTACGGTCGGCGCTACGTGATGGCCGAAGACCAGGACCGCCCGCAGGGCGACCCACCCGGCCGTCCCGGCCGTGAGCACCTGAACTGCGAGCAACCGGCGCCGAGCGACGCCCTTGGTCACGGGGGACTCGGCGATCGTCTCGCGGACGATCATGACGCCCGTCCAGGCGAAGAGCGTCGTGACAGCAAGGATCATGAGCAGTCCGATGGCGGCGAGCCCGCCGTCACCGAGGATCGAGTCCGGGTGCCAGAAGATCTCGATGAAGATCCAAACAGGAACGCCCAAAACGATGCCCGCGGCCCATGTGGAGGCGATCTCCTTGCCCAGACGGCCCGACCACCACCCCTGCAGGGCCCGCCCCAAGAGCAGGACCCTGCGCAGGATCTCACCCATACACCCGCCCTCCGCCAAGCCTTGAGCGCCGAGAGACCACGAAGTGGGAGGAGCGCCTTCGCGTTCATCGAGCACCCGGACCAGAACCATCGCGGTGCCCGTCCGGCGCCGTGCCGATGCCCGGTTCGTGTGATGAGCACCCCCCACCTGCAGCCGCGTGGCGGGAACCTACCTGCCGCGAGAGCACCGGAGATCTTCACCGGCTGGGATCACGAAGGCATCCCCTGACGGTTGGAGCTAGCGGGATCGGCACCTCGGAGATCGACGAGTCCGGCACCAGCTGACATCGACGGCGCTGCACCCGCCGGCGTGGTGGTCAGGGTCTCGCCGTCACTTGCTGAAGACGAGGCTGACGTTGTGTCCGCCGAACCCGAACGAGTTGGCCAGCGCGGCGGTCCACTGACCGGTGCGCCGCTCACCGCGCACCACGTCCAGGTCCACGCGCGGGTCGAGTTCGTCGAGGTTGCGTGTGGCCGGCACCGTGCCGTACTTGAGCGCGAACAGAGCGGCCATGGCGCCAACCGCCCCGGACGCGCCCATCATGTGTCCTGTCATCGACTTCGTCGCCGTCACCGCAGCATGGCTGCCTATCACTCGGCCGATCGCCTCGGCCTCCGCCAGGTCACCGGACTCCGTCGAGGTGGCGTGGGCGTGCACGACCCCGATGTCCGCCGGGGCCAGGCCGGCGTCGCGCAGCGCCAGTTCCATGGCAAAGGCCTGGCCTTCCGCGTCGGAGGCCGTGATGTGGTTCGCGCTCGAACTCACGGCGCTGCCGGCCAGTGTGCCGTGGGCACGTGCTCCACGAGCCCGGGCGAACCCGGCGCGTTCGAGCACCATCATCCCCGCGCCCTCCCCCATCACGAACCCCGACCGCTTGACGTCGAACGGGCGGGACACGGCCTCTGGGTCCACTGACTGCGTCGACAAGGCCTTCATCTGGGCGAATGCCGCGATGGTGAAGGGGTGCAGGCATGCCTCCACCCCACCTGCGACGACCACGTCGGCCCGCCCGCTGCGGATCAGGTCCTGCCCCAGTGCGAGGGCCTCGGCCCCGGACGCACAGGCACTCACCGGAGTCCTGGCGCCTCCCTTCGCACCCAGGTCCATGCTCACCCAGGCAGCCGGCCCGTTGGGCATCAGCATGGGGACCGCCTACGGCGACAACCGGCGGATCCCGGCACGTTCGAAGACGTCGTCCTGCCCAAGCGTGGTGAGGACACCACCGGTCCCCGTACCGATGACGACAGCGAACCGTTCCGGCTCGACCTGCGGAGCACCGGCGTCCTGCCAAGCTTCGCGCGCGCTGAGGACGGCGAGTTGCTCACCGCGGTCCAGCTTCCTGGCCTCGGCCCTCGGAAGCAGGGAGGCGGGGTCCACCGTGAGCCCGGCCGCGACGTGCACGGGCAGGTCCGCGGCCCAGTCCTCCTCCAGGAAACGCACCCCCGACTTGCCGTCCAGCATCCCCGACCACGACGACGGCGCATCGGCTCCCAGTGGCGTCATCGCGCCGACACCCGTCACCAGCACACGATCGTTGTGGTCACACGAGCCTCCTGAATTGTGTACATGCTACATAGCACTTGCTGACCTCAAGATGATCTTGCCAGCACCGAGAAGGGAAGTCAGGGCAGGAGTCGAGCGATTCAGAAGCGAGAGATTGTACTATCCCGACAATCAACGAGGTTGGACTCGCAGTCGCAGCTGACGGCCGGTCAGCTACCCGGGTCACCGCGGGCGGTCTCGTACCGGGCGATCTGAAAAACGCTTCACCACCACCCGAAAGCGGCGCACTGGGCGAGACGGAAGGTAGAAACAGGTCGACGCGTCCGTATCATTCACGTGTCGGGAACATCCCGCAGGACACATTCCGCTCTGCCGGGAAACCCGGACGACAACTCCCCCTTCCCGCTTGCCGCATAGGGAAGCCAAGGAGCGCGCCACAGTCACGATTGGAGCGTCAGATGCCCGAGCCCATCACACCCGTCACCGAGTTGACCTCGCAGTATGTCAGCCAGGTGACCAACGACCTCGAACACAACGTCAAGGAGCAGGAGCGCATCACCGCCGAAATCGCGGGTCTGCAGGAGCAGTTGGCCGCTCTGGAGCACGACCACACCGTCCTGGTGAGCATGCAGCAGGCACTCGGCGTCGTGTCCCCGCCGAGCGCGCGCGGCACCACCACCGACGCCGCCGTGGTGCCCGCCCCGCGCACCAGGTCCACCACCGGGTCCGGGACGCGCCCCGCGCCGAAGAAGAGGGCCGCGGAGCAGCCGGAGCGCGAGAAGCAGCCGGCGAAGGAGTCCGCCAGGAAGCCCTCGGGCACGAAGCCCGCCGCGAAGAAGATCGCCGCGAAGAAGACGGCCGGCCAGACGGCGCAGCCCACTCTCGTCGAACTCGTCCGCCGCCTCCTCGCGGAACAGCGGGAGCCCCGCTCCGCGGCGGAGGTCGCCGAGGCGCTGGGCACGGCACATCCGGACCGGGAGATCCAGACCAAGGTCATCCGCACCACTCTGGAGAACCTCGTGGCCCGCAACAGCGCCCACCGCAGCAAGCAGGGTTCGTCCGTGTTCTACACCCTCCACGCCGCCGCGGAGCCGACGGCGGCGAACGCGGAGGATTCCCGGTCCGAAGCGGCCGAGTGAGCCGTGGCCGCATCACCGCGTCCTGACCGGGCCCGGGCGTCGGAGGTGCGCCCCAGCCCGCTCGGGAGCGGTCCCGGCAGACGCCGGCCTGTGCCGCCGGGGCGCCTGCGGGGCGGGTCGAGTGTCACCTCATTGCTCGCCGACGCCGCCCGGTGACGGGTGAGTTGACGGCACATCAGGGCCGAGGGCGGAATCGTCGGGCTCATACACCGCCGGTGGTCCTCTGCCGCGTCTGCTCGAACTCGCTCACCGGATCGCCGCCGGTCTGCCAGGGCCATGCCGTGACGATGCCACCGATGACCTCGAAGGCGGCTCGCGCCTCGGCGCGCCGGTCCGCGGCCGTCAGCGCGTAGGCGAGGAGGTTGATGTCGGCGAGCGTCTTGGCGTGGCGCAGGAATCCCGGCCGGCTCCAGGTCTGCGCCGCGCGGTCGAGTGCCTGTGTTGCCATCGCCTGGGACCAGTGGTTGCGCGCGACCAGCGCCTCGAATCCACCCCGGTCGAGGATGGCGTGGTACTGGAGGACCTGCGCGGTGAGTTCGGTCGCCACGCACGGCGCGTTGGCGGGCATGCGGGCGCGCAGGGTGTCCACGAACTCCAGGACCTGGATGCGTGACCCCGCCTCCTCCGGGCTCAGGTAGGCCAGCATGCTCAGATAGGCCTCGCGGCTCCAGCGGTCGCGTGCGAGCACCTCGTTCCACACCCCGAAGACCTGGGACTGGTCACGGCGTTCCAGTCGTGCCACCTCGAGGAGCACCACCCAGGGAGTGGGGTCCTCCGGTAGCAGTTCGGCGGCGCGCAGGCAGGTCGAGCCGACGCCTCTGGGGTCCTCCAGGTGTCCCTGGGTGCGGGCCTGCGCGACCTGGGTCCAGGCGTGCAGGACGAGTGCGTTCGCGCTGCTCGGCTCGCGCGTGGCCCAGGCCCGCGGCAGATGTGATCCGGCGAGGTATTTCGCCAGGACGTCCATACGGTGCGCACGGCGGTCCCAGTCGCCCGGGTCCTGCTCCAGGAGGCGGGACATCTGCGCCACACACAGGTCGGTGGTCGCGATGGTGCCGGTCCTGGTGGTCGCCACGAGTGTCTTCAGCAGCCTGCCCAGTTCCTGGTCGTCGAGTTCCGGAGCAAGGCGAGCCCTTTTGCGGCGACTTGAAAGAAATGCCATGGCCGGAGGCTAAGGGGAATCGACGGGCGCACAAGAGTTCGGACGAGATCGTTATGGTTTACACGTATCATCCGACACTTGTCCGGCCCTCCGCCCGACGCGAAACCGGTGATCTTCAGGCTGACGCCGGCGGTGAAGATCTGGCCCGACGCAGGCGGTCCGTGGCCTCACGGTGGCGCACCGCGACCAGGGTGTGTATGCGTTGCGGAACACGGCGTGCGTTGCGGCCCTTCGCCGATTCCGGCCAGCGGCAGGGACAGGACGAGCGCGGCAGGGCGGCCTGTTGCCGCCAGGCGAGTGCTCCGGCCTGGATCAGGGCGCCGGCCAGATGATCGTGTCGGGACCGGTGCACCGTGGGAACCGTGCCACCACGGCGTTGGCCACCAGGGCGGAGACGGCAGCACAGGACAGCGGCAGCGCGCCGCACACCGCTCCGCCGAGGATGCGTTCGCCCACCGACGGCAGGCACACCGTCTCCATCACCTGCCGTCGATCACCGGCGCCGCACCGCATGCGAAACGGGGCGAAACCGTGCACTGTGGAAAGACCGCCGGCAGCACGCCTGGGGCCGTTTCCCTGCGCCCGGCGGACGGACGGTGGCGTTCAGTGGCGCCGGAACACCTGGGTGAATGTCCGGCCCGTCTCCGCCGGATCCTCCGACCCCAGTGCATACGAGGAGATCCCATGTCCGATGCCGTGGAACCCGTCCGTCCGGTCCTGGAGCCCGCCGCACAGGCCTTCGTGGAGGCGACCGCCAACCCGCCCCACCCCTTCGACCTGACCCCGGAGGAGGGCCGTAAGGCACTCGACGAACTGCAGTGCGGCCCCATCAAGAAGCCCGCCGTCGACGAGGAGTGGATCACCGTCTCCAGCGGTCCGACGGGCAGCGTCCAGGCCCGCATCGTCAAGCCCGCCGGAGCCGAGGAGACCCTCCCCGTGATCCTCTACGTCCACGGTGCGGGCTGGGTCTTCGGTGACGCCCACACCCACGACCGTCTCGTGCGGGAACTCGCCGTCGGCGCGGACGCCGCGGTCGTCTTTCCCGAGTACGACCTCTCCCCGGAGGCCCACTACCCAGTCGCCCTCGAACAGAGCTACACGGTCGCGCGATGGGTGGTGGAACAGGGCGCCACCAAGGGCCTGGACGGTGCGCGACTGGCCGTGGCCGGTGATTCCGTCGGCGGCAACATGGCCGCGGCGCTCACGCTCATGGCCAAGGAACGCGGCGGACCCGCGCTGGCGCAGCAGGTGCTCTTCTACCCGGTCACCGACGCGAACTTCGACACGCCGTCCTACCGCCGGTTCGCCACCGGCTACTTCCTGCGCCGCGACGCCATGCAGTGGTTCTGGGACCAGTACACCACCGACGAGGACGAACGCGCCCGGATCACCGCCTCCCCGCTGCGTGCCACCACCGCACAACTCGCCGGTCTGCCCCCGGCCCTGGTCGTCACCGGCGAGGCCGACGTCCTGCGCGACGAGGGCGAGGCCTACGCCAGCAAACTCCGTGAGGCCGGTGTCCCGGTCACCGCCGTACGCTTCCAGGGCATCATCCACGACTTCGTGATGCTCAACGCCCTGCGCGGCACCCACGCCGCCGAAGCCGCGATCGACCTCGCCACCCACACCCTCCGTACGGCATTGCACACCGGCTGAGGCCACGGGCACCGGCGTCCGCCCGCTACGAGCGGCCGTGGGCCCCACGACCTGTGCGGTCGGCTCGGACACGGGAATGGGCAGGATCACCGTGTCCCGGGCCGGCCTCGGCGCCACGAAGGGCGGGCTTTCGGGCGGGGGCGCGGCCGACGGTCCGGCGCGGGACCCGCGGGTCGGCGAGGACACGTCCACCACGTGCGTGGACGACCCGCCACCGACAACGCGGTTGACGGGACGGCGACGGTCAGCCGGCCACGGGCGCGCCCGCAGCCCCGGCAGCACTGCCCGTCCCGCACGAACGCCGCGGTGTCCACTGCTGCGCCGCCCCGAGGCCGCGGCGCGCGGCAGGTGTCCCGCGCTCCGGACGCCAGGTCGAGGTCCGTTCGCCGCCAGCGTTCCCCATGCCTCGCCGGTGGGATGGACACATGACTTCACAGGCAGCTCTTGACGGTAGGAAGGCCCTGGTCACCGGCGGCAGCCGGGGCATCGGCGCGGCGACGGCACTGCGGCTGGCGCGGGAGGGCGCGGATGTGGCGCTGACCTATGTGCACGGAAAGGAGGCGGCGGCGGATGTGGTGCGGGCCGTGGAGGCGCTCGGGCGGCGGGCGGTCGCCCTGCGTGCCGATGCCGCCGACGCGGAGGAGGCGGCGGGCGCGGTGAGCCGTGCGGCCGACGCCCTCGGAGGGCTGGACGTCCTCGTGAACAACGCGGCCGTCGGGCTGATGCAGCCCCTGGAGAGCCTCTCGCGCGCCGATGTCGACCGGCTGATCTCCGTGAACGTGCGCGGGGTGTTCCTGGCCGCCCAGGCTGCCGCCGCGGTCATGGTGCCGGGCGGCCGGATCATCACCGTCGGCAGTTGCGTCACCCACCACACGCCCGGGCCTGGCGCCACGCTGTACGCGATGAGCAAGTCGGCCGTCGTCGGTCTGACGAAGGCGCTGGCCCGCGAACTGGGCGGGCGCGGGATCACGGCGAACGTCGTGCATCCGGGCCCGATCGACACCGACATGAACCCGGCGGACGGCCCCTTCGCGTCCGGCCAGGCGGCCATGACCGCCCTCGGCCGGTTCGGCACGGCCGAGGAGGTGGCGTCGGCCGTGGCCTACCTGGCGGGACCGGAGACGGTGTACGTGACGGGCGCTGAGCTGTCCGTGGACGGCGGCTACGCGGCGTGAGCGAATGGTGCCCCTCGCGCTCCCGGCCCGACCGCGCGTCGGTGGGGCCGGGGGCGGGGACGTAAGCGTCCGGCGGCGGATGCGCCGGGCCTTCGGAGACGACTCGCGCGCCGTAGAGACAACGCCGAAGGGCGTCCTGATTGACCGCACCAACGGGGTGGGCTTTGATGTGGCGCATGTCGGGCGGAGCACGGACGGACGCAACAGGGAGCGGGGCCGATCCGATCCTCTCCTTCGCCACGCCGGAGGCATGGGAGGCATGGCTGGACGAGCACCACGCGGAGGTGCGCGCCGTCTGGCTGAAGATCCCGAAGGCGGGCTCCGGAATCGACGGCATCGACTACGCGCGAGCGCTGGAGTCGGCGCTCTGCTTCGGCTGGATCGACGGGCAGAAGAAGAAGCTGGACGACCGGTACTGGTTGCAGCGCTTCACCCCGCGCCGGCAGGGCAGCAAGTGGTCGCAGGTGAACCGGCAGAAGGCCATCGACCTCATGGAGCAGGGCCGCATGCGACCGGCCGGGCTCCGGGAAGTGCAGAAGGCCGAGGCGGACGGCCGCTGGGAGGCGGCGTACACGGGTCAGAGCGCGGCCACGGTGCCCGACGATCTCCAGGCGGCCCTGGAGGCCGTGCCCCCGGCGCGGGACTTCTTCTCCACCCTCGACAGCCGCAACCGGTTCGCCGTCCTCTACCGGATCCAGGACGCCAAGAGGCCGCAGACCCGGGCGGCGCGCATCGAGAAGTTCGTCGCCATGCTCGCCGCGCACCAGAAGATCTATCCCTGATCTCCGTGCCGGGGCCTGCCGCTCAGGAACGCCCCGCGCCGAAGGCACTTGCTTGAAGCGCACTTGAACGATCTAGCGTGCTCCGCATGACGGTGATCGAAGCCTGATGGGCCAGGTGGAGCGCTCGCACGCGAGTCAACGCCGGTTCGGCAACGAGGATCTGGAGTGGCTCGCCTGTGTGACCAAGCTGCGGCTGACCGGGATGCCGGTCGCCGAGATGGCGCGCTACGCCGAACTGCTCCGCCAGGGAGCCAAGACCTACGGGGAACGGCAGCGGATGCTGGAGCAGACACGGCGCGAAGTCCTCACGTGCATCGCGGAGTTGCACGACACCCTCACCGTACTGGACGCCAAGATCGACTTTTACTCGGACGCCCGTCGCGTAGGCGGCGGCTGCGCGTCGGGAGCCGCGCCGGTGATGCCGTCGATCCGGCCGGTGCAACCCCCGTACGTCTTCAGCCGGCGCTGGACCTGGCCCTACCCGTGAAGGGGGTTCACTTCGCCGTCCACCGGCCGCGGTGGTGCGATCGACGTACCACCTGCGCGGTGTCCGGGAACGTCGGAGGGCGGCTGGTCTACCGGGACCCGACGCCGAGGTGACGCAGTGCGGCCGCCGCGGCTCCGGCACCGCACATGCCGTGTGCGCCGGGGCCCGGCGGGGTCGCTGCCGAGCACAGGAACACGCCCGGCAGGCCGGTCGCGTACGGCTCGACGGTCGGGCGGGATCCCAGGAGGAGCTGAGGAGTCGTCTTGGCTCCGGTGATGATGTCGCCGCCGGCGAAGTTCGGGTTGGCGGCGGCGAAGGAGGCGGGCGGGGTGGCCCGGCGGCCCACCACGCGGTCCCGGACGCCGGGGGCGAACCGTTCCAGCTGACGGAGTATCGCTTCGCTCGCGTCGCCGTCGTAGCCGTACGGGACGTGCGCGTAGGTGTACACGGGGTGGACGTCGCCCACCGAACGGGAGGGGTCGGCCAGGTACTGCTGGCCGACCAGGACGAAGGGGCGCTCGGGCATGCGTCCGGCCACCACGTCGCTTTCCGCGCGGGCCACCTCCGTGAGCGGGCCGCCGAGGTGCGCCGTACCCGCCCTCCGTGCGTGCTCGTTCGTCCAGGGCACACCGCCCTCGACGGCCAGGTCGAGCTTGAAGACGGCGGGTGCGCGCCGGAACCGCTGGTAGGCGCCTCGCACCCGGGCCGGGAGGCGGTCGCCGTAGAGCGCGGCGACCTGGCCGGGGTCGAGGTCCAGCAGGGTCACGTCGGCGGGCGGGAGCTGCCGGTGGTCGGTGACGCGGACGCCGGTGTGGACGGTGCCGCCGTACAGGCGCAGTACGCGTTCCGTGCTGCGCGCGATGGACTGTGAGCCGCCTTCGGCCACGGCCCAGCCGGTGGAGTGTCCCGCGGTGAGGATGCCGAGCCCGATCGCGGAGGTGAACGGGCGCGACAGCGGGCGGAAGGCGTGCGCCGCGACGCCCGCCCACAGGGCCCGCGCCCGCGTGGTGGTGAAGAGGCGGGCGAGGACGGTCGCCGGAAGGGTGGTGGGCAGGCCGAAGCGCGCGAGCAGCAACGGGTGCGCGGGAATGCGCAGCAGGGGGCCCAGCACCTCGTGGGCAAGGGCGTCCCAGTGCCGTACCGGGAAGGTCACGAGAGCGCGGTACCGGTCACCGTCGGGTCCCAGCATGTGCGCGGTGTCCGCCACGGACCGCAGCAGTACCCCTGCGCTGCCGTCGTCCAGCGGGTGGACGCAGTCGATGTCCGGCGACAGCCAGCGCAGTCCGTGCCGTTCGAGGTCGAGTGCGCGCAGGGCCGGGGAGCCGGCGGCCATGGGATGGATGGCCGAGCAGTGGTCGTGCACGAGCCCCGGCAGGAGTGCCTCGTGGCTGCGGGTGCCTCCGCCGACCTCGTCGGCCGCCTCCAGGAGCGTGACACGCAGCCCCGCCTTGGCGAGGAGGGCGGCGGCGACGAGCCCGTTCGGCCCGCCGCCGACCACGACTGCGGACGTCATGCCGTGCACCTCGGTGTGACCGCGTTCGACGAGGCGGGAGGTGACGTCGTCAGTGTCATGGGACGAGTCTGGCGGGGAACGGGCTCACGTTCCCCGTCGCTTGGGCGACCGCCCGGCCTTCAGGACTGGGGCCGCTTGCCGTGGTTGGCGGGATGGTTGCGCCGTGACTTCTTCTTCCGGCGTCGCTTCGAGGACATGGAAACCTCCTGGTGAAGAGGGGAACCGGGGCGGGTGAGCACCCGCAAACACGGTATATCCGGACTCATCGCACCTCCACCGGAGCTTCTGACCCGCGCCTCGGATGCGGGCAGCACGACCTCGGGTTTCCGTTGATACGATGCGAAAAATGTCCGACTTGTCAATATCTTTCCCTGGAGCAGTGGAGGCGGAATGACCGGTGACCCCGAGCCGATCGGTGCCGCGGCCCGCCGCGCGCTGGAGCAGGAGCTGGCCGACCTGCGCGACGAGCGCCGACTCGTCGACGGCACGCTGCGGGACCGCACGGACGTGGGCGACCAGGCCGATCAGGCCGACCAGTTGCAGCGCGCCAACCAGCTCGACCGCCTGGACCGCCGCATCGAGGCCATCACCGAGCGGCTGCGCCGGGCGAACCTGGCCGGGCCGGCCTCCACGGATGTGGTGGGTGTGGGCAGCACGGTCACCGTCCGTTTCCCCGACGGCTCGGTGGAGACGCTGCAGATCGGCGAGCTGGCCGAAGCCCTCGACCAGAACCTGGTCACCGCCGACAGTCCGCTCGGCCGTGCGCTGCTCGGCCGCCGTGCCGGTGACGCGGTCCGCTTCGACACACCGGACGGCCCGTCGAGCGCGGTCGTGGTGTCGATCGGGGAGCGGCCCGAGCAGGAGGACACCCAGACGCCGTACGAGGAGGAAAGGGCCGAGACCGACCGGGAGGAGGACTGAGCTCCGCACCGTTCGTCCGCTGTCACCGATCCGTGGCCGCGGCGCCCGCCTCGGCCGGCTCGCCGGAGCCGGCCGCCTTGCGCACCACGCAGTGCAACGAGTCGTGCTGCACGTCGGCGACGATGGTGTCTCCGGGTTCCGCCTCGCCGCTCAGCAGCAGGGTGGCGATCCGGTTGTCCAGTTCCGCCTGGATGGTGCGGCGCAGCGGACGGGCGCCGAACTCCGGCTGGTGTCCGTGCGCGATGAGCAGCTTCTTCGCCGCCTCGGTCACCTCAAGGGTCATGCCCTGGGCCCGGACGCGCCGCTTGCTCTGGTCCAGCAGGTGCTCCACGATCTGACCCAGATCGTCCTCGGTCAGCCCGTGGAAGATGATGATGTCGTCGATCCGGTTGAGGAACTCGGGCAGGAACCTCCCCCGCAGGTCCTCCATCAACTCGTCCTTCAGCTCCGACACATCGCCCTTGTGATCGAGGATCCGGTGCGCGCCGATGTTGGACGTCATGATGATCACGCAGTGCCGGAAGTCGACCGTGCGGCCCTGCGCGTCGGTCAGCCGGCCGTCGTCCAGGATCTGCAGCAGCGTGTTGAAGACGTCCGGGTGCGCCTTCTCCACCTCGTCGAACAGCACCACGCTGTACGGCTGGCGGCGCACCTTCTCCGTCAGCTGGCCCGCCTCCTCGTACCCCACGTATCCGGGAGGGGCACCCACGAGCCGGGCGACGGTGTGCTTCTCCTGGAACTCGCTCATGTCGAACCGGGTCATGCGGTCCTCGTCCCCGAACAGCAGCGCCGCGAGGGTCTTGGCGAGTTCCGTCTTGCCCACGCCCGTGGGCCCGAGGAAGAGGAAGGAGCCCACGGGCCGGTTCGGATCGCCCATCCCGGCCCGGTTGCGTCGCACCGCCTGGGACACGGCCGTGACGGCCTCGTCCTGGCCGACGATCCGGGCGTGCATCTCCTCCTCCAGCTTGAGCAACTTCTCCTTCTCACTCGCCGTCAGCTGCGACACCGGGATCCCGGTACGGCGCGAGACGACGTCGGCGATGTCCGCGGCCGTCACCGACACCACGCCCTCACGCCGCTCCTCGATGCCCGCGAGTTCGCCCTCCGCCTGGGCGATCTGCCGCTTCAGCTCCGAGGCCTTCTCGAAGTCCTCGACGGAGACGGCCTGTTCGAGCTCGCGGCGCAGCTTGGCAATGCGGTCCTCCCGGCTGACCACCTCCGTGGAACGGCCCGCACTGCGCAGCCGTACCCGTGCGCCGGCCTGGTCCATCACGTCGATGGCCTTGTCCGGCAGGAAGCGGTCGGTGACGTAGCGGTCGGACAGCTCCGCCGCCGCGACCAACGCGGCGTCGTCGAACCTGACCTGGTGATGCGCCTCGTAGGAGTCGCGCAGGCCCTCAAGGATCTGCACCGTCTCCTCCACGGTCGGCTCCGGCACCATCACCGGCTGGAACCGGCGCTCCAGCGCCGCGTCCTTCTCCACGTACTTGCGGTACTCGTCGATCGTCGTGGCCCCCACCACGTGCAGCTCACCGCGGGCGAGGGCGGGCTTGAGCATGTTGCCCGCGTCCATCGAGCCCTCGCCCGTCGCTCCCGCGCCGACCACGGTGTGGAGTTCGTCGATGAACAGGATGATCTCGCCCTTGGCCTTCTGGACGTCCTCGATGACCTTCTTCAGCCGCTCCTCGAACTGGCCCCGGTACTGCGCCCCCGCCACCATCCCCGACAGGTCCAGCGCGACGACCCGCTTGTCCTTGAGCGTGTGGGGGACCTCTCCCGCCACGATCCGCTGCGCGAGGCCCTCCACGATCGCCGTCTTGCCCACACCCGGCTCACCGATCAGCACCGGATTGTTCTTCGACCGCCGGGAGAGGATCTCGACCGTCTGCTCGATCTCCTCCGCACGGCCGACCACCGGATCAAGCTTGCCCGCCTTCGCCTCCTCGGTCAGGTCCCGGCCGAACTCGTCCAACGTCGTGGCCGGCGCCTTCCGTTCGGCGGGCAGGCCCTCGCTGCGGGCGGCCTGTTCGGTGAGGTCCGTCAGCTTCCCCGTGTCCATGCCCTCGGCGCGCAGCAGCTTGGCGGCGCCGGTGTCGCTGTCACCCAGCAGTGCGCCGAGAATGTGTTCCGGGCCGATGTAGGAGACCCCGGCCGCCTGCGACTGGGCGTAGGCGGCACCGAGCGTGCGCTTGGCCGCGGGGGTGAGGCCCGGTTGCGAGGACGGCTCACCGGACTCCCGTGGAAGGATCTTCGCGATCTCGGCCGCCAGCGTGTCGGGGTCGACGCCCACCTGCGACAGCAGTCTGCGGGACGGCTCGACCTTGGTCGCCGCCCACAGCAGGTGCTCGGTGTCCAGATCGGAGGCGCCGTCCTCGACCGCCCGTTGTGCGGCCAGGTTGAGCAGTTGCTGCGACGATTCCGTCAGCAGCCGCCCGATGGGCACCCGCTGCACCGCCGGAGGCGATGACGCCGGTGACATCCCGAAGAAGCGGTTGAACAGCTCGCTGAACGGATCCGACGAACCGAACGGTGCACCGAACGACATCGACATGACGGCTCCTGGGCGCGGGACGTGTGACTCGCGGGGTCGTTGTTCCGGGGTCCGTAATCACTGAACCCCACTGGGCACGGCACCGCAAACGGACGACACACGGGCCCTTCCCGGTCACGCTGCGTCACAGTCGGGTGCCTCTCCGACCGCCGGTGTTTCAGGATTCGCCGGTCGTCGCGGCGTCGCCCGGAGCGGCGGGCAGGTCGTCGAGAAACGTGATCGTGGGGACGTGGAAGAGGCAGCCCGTGACCGCCACCGAGAAGTCGAGAATCCGGTCGTGCCGGGCCGGCTGCCGGCCGAGGAACATGTTCCTCAGCATTTCCTCCGTCACGTCGGGGGTGCGCGCATAGCCGATGAAGTACGTACCGAACTCGCCTCTGCCGATGTTGCCGAAGGGCATGTTCTCCCGCACGATCTTGCGTTCGTCGCCGTTCTCGTCGGTGATGGTGTTGAGCGCGACATGGGAATCCGCGGGCTTCACATCGTCGGAGAGTTCCACGTTGGCCAGCTTGGTACGCCCGATGACCCTGTCCTGCTCCTCCGCCGACAGGGCGTTCCAGGCCGTCATGTCGTGCAGGTACTTCTGGACGATCACATAACTGCCCCCGGCGAAGTCCGGGTCCTCGTCCCCGACGAAGACGGCGTCGTCCGCGACCTTTCCCTCCGGGTTCTCGCTGCCGTCGACGAAGCCGAGCAGATCGCGTTCGTCGAAGAACTTGAAGCCGTGCACTTCGTCGACCACGGTGGCCGCCCCCGCCAGTCGCTCGGCCAGCAGCCGGGCCAGTTCGAAGCACAGGTCCATGCGGCGGGAGCGGACGTGGAAGAGGAGGTCTCCGGGCGTGCCGAGGGCTCGATGGCGCGGGCCGACCAGATCCACGAAGGAATGCAGCTGCCGTGGGCGTGGCCCGCTGAACAGCCGGTTCCAGGCGTCCGATCCGATGCCGACGACACAGCTGAGTTCCTCGGAGGGCGCGCGGAAGGCCACCGAGCGCCGCAGGCCGGAGACGTCCTCGAGCAGGTCGCGGACCGCGCGCTCCCCGCCCGGCGCGATGGTGACGACGAGGAAGACCGCCGCCCGGGCCGGCGGGACGACGACGGGCTGAGGTTCAACCATGGGAGACAGCCTCCTCATGAGGGAAACCAAGTCGTTCCAGCATGGCGCCGTCGTGCCGGCTCGGCAGGTCGTGTGCGGGGCGGGTCCGGGGGGCCGGGGTCCGGGGGTCCGACGGTCCGGGGGTCCGGGGGTCCGGGGGTCCGGGGGTCCGGGGGGAGTATGGCCGCCGGCCCCGTGGACTTCCTGCACGAGACACTGCGGACGGTGGGTGCCCGACTGCTCGTCGACTCCGTGGCCGTACGGCCCGGTCATCCGATGCTGCCGGCCGAGTTGCCGGCCACCGCCGACGGCAGGGCGCGCCGACTGGTGGGGCAGCCCGGCAACCCGCTGGGCCGCGGTGGCGGGCATGCTCTCCCTGGCCGAGCCGCTGCTGCGCCACCTCGGCGGGCACCGCGACGCCGCGCCCCTCCGGCTGGTGGCCGGCTCCGCTCTGCGGGGTCATCCGCACGACACCCGGCTGCTGCCGGTGTTCGGTGCGGGTCAGGCGGTGACGCCGCTGCCGTTCGACGGTCCGGCGATGCTGCGTGGGCTGGCCCTGGCGAACGGCATCGTGGTGGTCCCGAAGGGCGGTGTGCCGGCGGGTGCCACGGTGGACGTGTTGGAGTTGCCCGGCCGGTGACACCGGCCGGCCGCCTCGAGGGGCACAGGCGTTGAGACGGCGCATGGGGGCGGGTGCCGTCGTACGGCGGCCGGGGCCTGTCGGCACTAGCGTGAGGGCATGCGCCACGAGGTGACCGACGCCGACACCGCGGTGTCCGTGGGCAGCGGTGACGTGCCCGTTCTCGCCACCCCACGGTTGATCGCGTGGATGGAGGCGGCCACAGTGCGGGCCGCCGCGCCGTTCATCGGGTCCGGCCGGACCACCGTCGGCACGGAGGTGCGGGTCCGGCATCTGAGGGCCACGCCGGTCGGCGGCCGGGTGGAGGTGAGTGCCGAACCGGTCACCGGGGCCACCGGCGGGCGGGTCACGTTCGCCGTGCGGGCCGTCGACGGCTCGGGGCGGCTGGTCGCGACGGGTGAGATCGACCGGGCGATCGTCGACCGCCTGCGGTTCCTGGCGCACACACCGGATTCGGCGGCGGACCGCTGACGCGCGGGCCCGCGGGTTCTACACGGGCCGGTGTCCCAGGAGGTACGTGCGCACGGCCCGCGGGAGCGCGGCGTCGACGGCCTCCGGTATCGGGGCCCAGCGCATCTGCTCCGGCGCGAGGCCTGCGCCGTCCGACGGGGATTCGCTCAGCAGCTGACACACCACCGCCGACGGTCCGTCCGCCGGTGCCCCGTCGTACCCGCCCAGGGATTCGGTGCCGTCGACGAGGTAGCCGGTGAGTTCGTAGACGACGCGGGCCGCGGTGGCCTCGGCCGGCTCGGCCGGCTCCGGGGTCCCCGACGGCAACACCCAGCCGGCGCCCTCCTGTACGAGCAGCAGCCGTCCGTCGTACAGGACGACCGCCTGCACCACGCCCTCGGCGGGCTCCAGAGACATGACCGACCCAACCCTCCCCCGGCGCGCTCGGCCAGGTTCTCCTCCCTTACCCATGGCCGGCCGGTCGTGCACCGACGCCGTGTCACTTCTCGCTCCGCTTTGGGAATTTGCGTGCCGAGACGGGAGCCGACATCGTCCTCGCGTCGTCGTGGGCGCGGGTCAGTACAGCATCGGAAGGTCTCCGGGGCGGACCCGCACGGTGACCGGGAGGGTGGCGTCGACCTCGCCGTCGGCGCCGTAGGGGACGGGCCGGTCGGCCTCGATGCGCAGTTCCCGGCCGCGCAGGACGCGTACCTCAGGGCGGCGCACGTGCTCGCCGGTCCTCAGCTCGTTCATGAGGGCGAAGAAGAGTCTGCGCGGCGCCTCGCGGATCATCACCACGTCCAGCAGGCCGTCGTCCACGCGCGCGTCGGGCGCGATCAGCCGACCGGAGCCGTAGTAGGGGGAGTTGGCGGCGACGACGGTGTAGCCGCGGTGGGTGTGCTCCTCGCCGTCGACCGTCACCCGGTAGTCGGCTGCCCGCCAGGTGGTGACGGCGCGCAGGCCGCCGGCGTAGTAGGACGCGGAGCCGCGCAGCAGCCGGGCGTTGTTGGCGTGCCGGTTGGCCACGGCGTCCACACCGGCGTAGACGCTGCCCAGGACCACGGTGCGGGGGTGGACGGCCGACTCCACCTCGATGGTGTCGACCGGCCGGGGCTCGGCGTGCAGCAGGATGCCGGCGAGCGCGGCGGGGTCGGCCGGCAGCTTGAGGGCGCGGGCGAAGTCGTTGCCGCGGCCCGCGGGCACCAGGCCGAGGACGGTTCCGGTGCCGCTCAGCGCGCCGCCGATGCCGCCGGCGATGCCGTCGCCGCCGACGGCCAGGACGATCCGCCCCCGCTCGCCGGCGCGCCGGGCGATGTCCTGGGCGTGCGCGAGACTGTGGCTGTACTCCGTCTCCAGCTCGGCCCCGGCCTCGCGCAGCAGCCGGGCCAGGTGCAGCAGAGTCGCCGCTCCGGTGGAGCCGCCCGCGGTGGGATTGACGACGGCGGTGAACTGTCGCATCGGTGTGCCTCCGAAGCAGGCGGATCGGGTGGGTCAGTCGGTGGGGAGCAGGACGCCGGGGTTGAGCAGGCCCTCGGGGTCCAGGCGGCGCTTGACGGCGCGCAGGGCGGAGACGCCGAGCGGTCCGGCCTCGCGGACGTACCAGTCGCGGTGGTCGGTGCCGACCCCGTGGTGGTGGGAGATGGTGCCGCCGGCCGCGAGGACGGCCTCGTTGGCCGCGTGCTTGGCGGGCTCCCAGTGTGCCACCGGGTCCTCGCCCTGGGCGCTGACCACCGTGAAGTACAGGGAGGCGCCGTTCTCGTACACGTGCGAGATGTGGCACATCACCAGGGGTGGGGTGCCGGCCTCGGTGAGGGTGTCGGTGAGCGCGGTGCGCACGGCCCTGTAGAGGTCGGGAACGCGGGACCAGAAGGCCGCGGTCTCCAGGGTTTCGGCGAAGGCGCCGACGTCGAGCAGGGCGTCGCGCAGGTACGGCGCCGAGTACCTGCCGTGGGCCCAGCGTTCGCCCGGTTCCGCCCCGAGGAGGGTGCCGCCGCAGGCCGTGAGGACGGCCGCCGCCTGCTCGCGCCGCTGTGCGGTGTCCTCGGGCGTGCCCTCGTAGCCGGTGATGACCTGGCAGCCGGCCGCGTTCTGCGCCGGGTCGCCGCCGATGGCGTCGGGCTGGGCCAGCCCGATGAGGGTCTCGGTCTCGTCGGACAGGCGCAGCACGGTCGGCCGGGGTCCGTCCTGGGCGAGCCTGCGCAGCGCTGCGGTGCCCTCCTCGAAGGAGGCGAACCGCCAGCCCTCGTAGACGCGCACCTGCGGCAGCGGGCGGATTCGTACGGTGACGGAGGTGATGACGCCGAAGGCGCCCTCCGAGCCGAGGATCAGCTGGCGCAGGTCGGGGCCGGCGGCGGAGCGGGGGGCGCGGCCGGTCTCGATGGTGCCCTCGGGGGTGGCGAGGGTCAGGCCAAGGACCATCTCGTCGAAGCGGCCGTAGCCGGCCGACGCCTGGCCGCTGGAGCGGGCGGCGGCGAAGCCGCCGATGGTGGCCCACTCGAAGGACTGCGGGAAGTGGCCGAGGGTGAAACCCCGCTCGGCGAGCAGCGCCTCGGCCTCGGGGGCGCGCAGACCGGGCTGGAGGACTGCGGTGCGCGAGACGGGGTCGAGGTCGAGCAGGCCGTTCATGCGGCGCAGGTCGAGGGCGACGAACGCGCTGCGCTGCGGGGCGAGTCCACCGACGACGGAGGTGCCGCCGCCGAACGGGACGACGGCGAGACCGTGCGCGGCGCAGGCGCGCAGTACGGCGAGGACCTCGTCGTGGGAGGCGGGCAGCACCACGGCCTGCGGGACGTCCGAGAAGTCTCCGGCGCGGATGCGCAGCAGGTCGGGGGTGGACTTGCCGCGGGTGTGCCGGACGCGGCTCTCGTCGTCGGTGCGGACGTGCTCGTCGCCGCCGACGGCCTCGGCGAGCGCCTCGAAGGCGGCGGGGCCGGCCGTGGGGGCGGGCGGGGCGGCGTCCTCCAGGGTGAGGGCGGGGGTGGTGCGGGGCTTGACGCCGAGCAGGTCGCGCAGCAGTGCGGTCACCGAGTCGGGCAGCGGTGCCGCCTTGGCCGGGTCGCCCCAGCCGTTCCACAGCATGTCCATTGAACGGTCGTCCTCACAGGTCGGTGTGCTCGGTTCGCGCGACGGCCCGGCGGCCGTGCCCGGGGCGACGGTGTCTTCTCCCGCCGGGCCCCTGGGGCGTTACACTGTGACACATGACGCCTATTCGTCACAACGGTTCGGACAACGATCACGTGCTCGACGCGGTGCGCGACTGCGTACTGGCGGTCGGGGTCCGCCGCACCACGCTCGCCGACGTGGCCCGCCGCGCCGGCGTCTCACGGATGACGCTGTACCGGCGCTGGCCGGACCTGCGCACCCTCGTGGGCGATCTGATGACCCGTGAGTGGATCGACGTGGCCACCCGGGCGATCCCCGAGCCCACCGACGGCACGGACACCCGCACCCGGATCGTGGACGGCCTGGTGGCGGGCGTCGGGGCCTTCCGCGCCCACCCGCTCTTCCGCAAGATCGTCGACGTGGATCCGGAGCTGCTGCTGCCGTATGTGCTCGACCGGCGCGGGGCGAGCCAGGAGGCGCTGCTGGCCCTGCTCGCCGACGCACTGCGCGCGGGCCACGCGGACAGGTCGGTACGCCCCGGCCATGTCGAACGGCAGTCCCGCGCCCTCCTGTTGACCGTGCAGTCCTTCACCCTGTCCCTGCGCACCATGACCGACGAGGAGGATCCGGAGCTCGACTCCGCCGCCTTCCTCGGCGAGCTGCGCACCCTCCTGGAGAGGACCCTCACGCCATGAGTCACACCAGGGCCGACGCCGGCTCGTCCCTCAGCGCACACCGCCGTGGCCGGGAACTGGCCGCGGCCGCGGACGGCGGGGTCGCCGACGTCCTGGTCGTCGGGCTCGGCGCCACCGGGGCCGGAGCCGCGCTGGACGCGGCGGCCCGGGGCCTCGACGTCGTGGCGGTGGACGCCCACGACCTGGCCTACGGCACCTCCCGCTGGAGCTCGAAGCTCATCCACGGCGGTCTGCGCTACCTGGCCTCGGCCCAGTTCGACGTCGCGCACGAGAGCGCGGTCGAGCGTGGGGTGCTGATGACCCGTACCGCCCCGCACCTGGTGGCCGCGCAGCCGTTCGTCCTGCCGCTCACCCCGCTGGTGTCCAGGGCCCAGGCCTCGCTGGCCTGGGCCGGGTTCCGGGCCGGGGACATGTTGCGGCTGGCTGCCCGGACCCCGCGGCAGGTGTTGCCCGCCCCGCGCCGGCTGTCGGCGACGGAGGCCCGGCATCTGGCGCCCTCGGTGCGCCAGGCCGGGCTGCGGGGCGGACTGCTGTCCTGGGACGGCAAGGTGACCGACGACGCCCGGCTGGTCACCGCCCTGGCCAGGACGGCCGCCGCGCACGGGGCGCGGGTGCTGACCCGGGTCAGGGTGCTGGAGCTGACCGGCACCGGCGCCCGGATCCGTGACGAACTCACCGGCGAGGAGGGCGAGATCAGGGCCCGCGCGGTCGTCAACGCCGCCGGGGTGTGGGCGGGCGGC
Organism: Streptomyces sp. NPDC048191; assembly: GCF_040652655.1. NCBI lineage: Bacteria > Bacillati > Actinomycetota > Actinomycetes > Kitasatosporales > Streptomycetaceae > Streptomyces > Streptomyces sp. NPDC048191. Next base: position 21,754 of record NZ_JBEZMO010000011.1, on the reverse strand, counting down.
CTCGTCGAGGGCATCCGGATCCGGCCCTCCCGCGGAACCCACCTGGTCCTGCGCTCGGAGCGGCTCGGCACCCTGCCGGCCGGCCTGCACATCCCGATCCCCGGCGAGACCAACCGCTTCGTGCTGGTCCTGCCCCAGGGCGACGGCCGGGTGTACGTCGGTCTCACCGACGAGCCGGTCGAGGGCGGGATCCCGGACGTTCCGGACGTGCCCGAGACCGACATCGGCTTCCTGCTGGACGTCCTCGGATCCGTGCTGGACGCACCGGTGGCCCGGGAGGAGGTCGTCGGCGCCTTCGCCGGACTGCGCCCCCTGCTGGACACGTCCGAACACGACGGCCGCGACGGCGCATCCACCCGCACCTCCGACATCTCCCGCCGGCACGCGGTGCTGACGTCCGCCGACGGCGTCACGACCATCGTCGGCGGCAAGCTCACCACCTATCGGCGGATGGCGCAGGACGCCGTGGACGCGGCGATCGCCGCCCGGGGGCTCCCGGCCGGTCCCTCCCCCACCGCCACCCTCCCGCTGGTCGGCGCCGCCTCCCCCGCCCGGCTGCGCACCCTGTCCGCGCCCCGGCATCTGGTGCGCCGCCACGGCACCGAGGCGGAGGCCGTCCACGCTCTCGCGGCGCAGGATCCGGCCCTGGCGGAGCCGGTGCTGCCCGGCCATCCGGTCACCCGTGCCGAACTGCTGTGGGCGGTCCGGCATGAGGGCGCCCTGGACGAGTCCGACCTCCTGGACCGGCGTACCCGCATCGGCCTGGTGCCGGAGGACCGCGCCGCGGCGGTCGCCGTGGCACGGGAGGTGCTGGCGGATGCGGCGAGCGTACGGCGCTGAGGTGCCCCGACCGGCCGGGTGAGGCTCGGCGAGACCACGGGCGTGCGGCTCGGGGTACCGGCAGGCCGGACCTGGCGACGGCGAAGGTGAGCGGGAGCGTCACAGCAGGCGTCGGATGTCGCCGCGGACACGGTAGAAGCCGCCCGCCGCAGGGTGCAGGGCGTCCACGACGTAGCGGGCGCCCGGCTCCCGTATCGCGCGCGGGAACTGTACGTTCCAGGAGGCGTCGTACCCCTCGGACACCACGTGCACCCGGAGCCGGCCGCTCTCCCGCACGCACTCGACCACGACGGCTCCGGCGGGAGCCCGGTCGACGGTGGTGACCGCGGCGGCCGCGGTGGCGGGTGCGTAGGTCGGCAGGGCGGCGGCGAGCTTGACGTCCCGTGCCACCGGCACCGTGCCCTGCTGGGCCGCGGCGATAGCCGTCTCACTCGCGTCGACGCACACCAGTGAGCCGTCGGTGGTCACCAGGTACAGCCGTTCGTCGTGGTACTGCATCGACAGTGCCGAACCGCCGCCCGTGCCGAGCTTCCACAGGCGGGTGCCGTGCTGGTCGAAGCAGTAGACGGACGAGGCGGCGTCACCGGCGAAGACGAACCGGCCGCCCGGGGAGGTAGCGCACGAGTAGACCGCGCTGTCGCAGACGTACGTCGCCTCGATCGCGCCGGTCGCCTTCGACAGCCGCTGGACCACGCGGTGCCCGGTGCCCGCGTAGACGGCGTCGGCCTCCTGCCAGCCGAAGAGCACGCTGCCCTTGGTCGCCGTGTGCCACAACTCGCCGCCGCCGTCGGGGGCGTAGGCCGTCACGCCCCGGTGATGGCCGTGGTAGACGGCCCGGTCGTCGGCGCGGACCATCCAGGCGTGTTCGCCCTGGCTGCGGCGGGACCACTGGTGTTCGTCCTCGTGGTCGATGACGGTGAGGCGGCCCGCGCGGTCCGAGACGTTCAGGACGCCCTCGTGGATGTCCAGCCAGAAGATGTCGACGTCGGCGGCGATGTCGTAGGCGGCGAACGGCAGCTTGGAGGAGAGGTCGTAGACCTTGCCGTCGTCGCAGCCCGCGTAGATCCAGAAGTCGTCGGAGACCAGGCACTTCACGCCGTCCGGCAGGCCGAACCGGGCGAGGACCGCACCGTCGTGGCCCAGGGTGTAGACGTCACCGGACTGGTTGCCCACCCAGCAGTGCTCGTCGTCGACATGGATGCCGAACGCGGCCGAGCCGGTGCGGAAGCGCCACAGCACGGGCGCCACCGCCCGCGCGGTGGAGGGGGCGGAACTGACCTGACGGCGGGTCACCGGGCGTGGTGCACGCTGCCCTTGGACGGCCGGCGCATAACCCTTGCGGACCTTCTCCCCCACCTTCTTCGCGGCGGCCGCCGTCGCCTTCTCGGCGGACGGGAAGGTCGTCGTCTGCACCTGCCCGGCGGCGCCGATCCTGCCGTAACGCACCGTCACCACCGAGCCGTCGACGGTCACCTCGTAGAACTTGTGGGCGCCGCCGCCCTCCTGTGACAGCTCAAGATACGTCGTCGACACCGCGGACGCCGTGGTCATGGCAGATCCCTCCCCAGGATGGACCCGCGGCCGTTCCGGCAGGTCCTCACTGGTCAAACCGTAAGGGCGACCACTGACAACGGGCCGTGGCCGGCGACGGCAGTGCTCCGGCGGCGGATGACGGGGCGGTGGAGGCGGTGCGCACCGACGACGCCGAGGCCCGGCCTCGGGGCATCACCTCCGCGGGGAACGGCTGCGCGGCACGGTCAGCTGGAGTCCGACACGGGGTGAGATCCTCGCGAGTGGCCCTGGCGGACATCTGCCGCATGGGCCTCGCCGCCGGCGTCGGGCCTCAACAAGTCCATGCCGCCCACCAGTTGACGTAGGCACTCGACCGCCAGGGCGGCCGGGGAGTCCTCGCCGGTGACGCCGGCTTCGGTGTCGGCCCAGGTCTCCAGCGCGATCCGGATCGCGTCCGTGGCCGCGGCCGCCACCAGCCGCACCTGGAGGGCCTGGAGGTGCCCGTCCGCGAGGCGGGCGACGACCGGGACGAGCCGTTCCTCGGACTCCTGGTTGACGCGGTACCAGACCGCGCGCAACGCGGGATCGTCGGCCGCGGCCCGCAGCAGCCCCCGGGTCCGCAGCAGTGCCTGGGCGGCCGTCGCGTCCGGTGCCGCCAGGGACCGCTCCACCGCGCTCTCCAGCACCCGGGACAGGTCGGCGCCCGGCTCCGCCGTCTCCAGGAGGGCTCGCCACCGGTCGGCTCCGGCGGCGAGCAGCGGGCTCACCGCGTCCTGCTTGGAGCGGAAGTAGCGATAAAAGGTGCGCAGCGCGACCCCCGCGTCCCGGGCGATCTCCTCGGCCGTGGTCGCGTGCGGTCCCTGCGTGGCGAACAGCTCGGCCGCCGCGTGCGCGATCTCGAGCTGGGTGGCGGCCTTGCGGCGCTCGGTCAGGGAGGAGGGCGGCTTGGTGCTCACTCCAGAAGGGTACGGCCCGGCAGCCCCGCTTGGCACGCAATGACCTGATGGCAAATCGTGCCACTTAGGCGTAATGTGTTGAGCATGGAGGTGTCGGCGGGCAAGGCAGCCGGCACCGTGAAGGCACCGCCGCGCACCGGCGGGACGGGCAGGAGAAGACATGAACCGCTACGAAGGCCGCCGCGCGCTGATCACCGGCGGCGGCTCGGGCATCGGCCAGGCCACCGTGCTGCGCCTCCTCGCCGAGGGCGGCACCGTCGTGGCCGCGGACGTGAGCGAGCGGGGCCTGCAGGACACCGTGGAGAAGGCCGGGGCACACGCGGACCATCTCACCACGACCGTCATCGACATCGCCGACGAGACCTCGGTACGCGAGGGGGTCGCCGCCGCCGTCGCCACGCTCGGTGGTCTGGACGTGCTGGTCAACGCGGCCGGGATCCTGCGCTCCGCGCACACCCACGAGACGAGCCTCCAGGACTTCACCCGCGTCCTGCAGGTCAACCTGGTCGGCACCTTCCTCGTCATCCGCGAGTCCATACCGGCGCTGCTCGCCGGACGGGACGCGGCGGTCGTCAACTTCAGCTCCACCTCGGCGCAGTTCGCGCACCCCTACATGGCGGCGTACGCGGCGAGCAAGGGCGGCGTCCAGTCGATGACGCACGCCCTCGCCGCCGAGTACGCCCGGCAGGGCATCCGCTTCACCGCCGTCCAGCCCGGCTCCATCTCCTCCGGGATGACCGACGGCAGTGGCGTCAGCGGGCAGAGTGCCGGACCGGGGCTGCCCGAGGACGCCGACCTGACCCTGTTCGCCAAGCTCCTCCCGGCGGTGGGGCAGGGCTTCGCGGGGCCCGAGACGGTGGCGTCCGTCGTCGCCATGCTCGCCTCGGAGGACGGGAGGTTCGTCACCGGCACGGAGATCCGCATCGACGGCGGCACGCACTTCTGACGCGGCGAGCGGCCTTCAGGTGCGGCCCGCGGGCGTGCCGCGTCCGCCCGCCGCGCGTCCGCTCTCAGCCGACGAGTTGCTGGCCACCGTCGATGTCGTAGGTCGCGCCGGTGAGCGCCGTGTTGGTCATGATGTGCACGGCGAGGGCCGCGACGTCGGCCGGTACGACGACGCGGCCGATGGGCAGCGTGGCACGCAGTTCCTCGCGCCGGGCCTCGAGTCCTTCGCCGAGGAGCCTGGACGACAACGGCGTGTCCACGAACCCCGCAGCGATCAGGTTGACCCGGACGGGCGCCAGTTCGAGCGCGAGGCCGGCGATGAGCACGGGCATCGCCGCCGTGGCCGCGGGCGCGACGCCGAGGCCGGCGCGCACCCGTCGGGCGCCTGTGCCGCCCACGAACAGCAGCGTGCCGCCCGGTCGCACGGTGCCGACGGCGTGCCGCGCGACGTCGAGGGCGAGCACCATGTGCCCGCCGATCGCCCGGCTAGCCTGTTCCGGGTCCATGTCCAGCAGGCGTCCGTAGGTCGGGTGCCCGGCCGTGACCAGCACATGGTCGACCGGTCCGGGCAACTCCTCGAAGAACCGCTGCAGTTGCGCCGGATCGTTGGCATCGAAGGCGGCGGTGGTGCTCGCTTCGGCCTGTGCGGCCGCGGTCCGCAGCCGTTCGGGGTTCCGCCCGGTCAGGATCACCGTGGCGCCCTCGGCGCGGGCGTGCCTGGCGGTCGCCAGCCCGATGCCGGCGCTGCCGCCGATGACCACGACGGTCTGTCCGGGCAGGGCCGGTGCACGGCTGCCGTGCACAGCGGACGGCTCGGCACACATGAGTCCTCCTCAGCCCCAGGGACAGGGCGGCAGGCTCCTTCTCACCGCTCCACGGGTTGCGACAGGGCCTGCTTGACCTGCCTGGTCCAGTCGTCGGCCAGGACTTCGGCCCGGTCGTCGGCGAGGGCGTCCAGGGTCTGCTCCGCGACGTCGGCCGCGCTGATCTTCGGTGCGTCCGTGAAGGAGCTGAGCTCCGTCTCCACGAAACCGGCGTGGACGGCGACCACGAGGGTCCCCTGTTCACGCAGGCCATGGCGCAGCGCGCCGGTCAACGACCACTGGGCGGCCTTGGAGGCCGCATATCCGGGGTAGTCCAGCCGGGAGAACCAGGAGGCGACCGACAACATGTTCACCAGGGCGCCGCCGCCGTTGCGGGCCAGGACGGGCGCGAAGGCACGGGAGACGGCCCAGGTGCCGAAATAGTTGGTCTCCATCGCCTGTCGGGCGTCGTCGAAGGAGCCCGTCAGGAGCTCCGTGCCGAACCCTCCGACGCCGGCGTTGTTGACCACGATGGTGACGTCACTCGCGGCGGCGGCCGCCGCGGCGACCTCGTCGGGCTGGGTGACGTCCAGCCGCAGTGCCGTGAGGTCCTCATCGGTCACCTGTGCCGGATCGCGGACACCCGCGTAGACCTTGGCCGCTCCGCGCTCGACCAGCGCGCGGGCGAACGCATGGCCGATGCCCCTGTTGGCTCCCGTCACCAGGGCCACTGAGCCTTTGATCTCCATGGCGCTTCCTCCCTGCCGGCGACTGCCGCCGGCCGGCGTGCGCAGGCGGGATGACGCTCCGGCGCCCCGCTCGGCTGCCACCGTCAGCGCGTCCGTGGACCGCTTCCCCCTCCACAGCCAGCCTGCACCGGATCGCGTGGTCGCGCATGTGATGGGTGCGAGGGACTTCGCTCAGCCGTTCAGCAGCTCCGCGAACCTCTGGGCGTCGATGTTGCCGCCGGAGGCGATGATGCCGATGCGGGGCGGGAGGCTGTCGATCCGGCCGGCCAGGAGGGCGGCCAGGCCGGTGGCGCCGCTGGGTTCGAGGACGATCTTCAGGCGTTCGAAGGCGAAGCGCATGGCGGTGACGATCTCGGCGTCGCTGACGAGGGCGATGGCGTCCACCAGGCGCCGGTTGATCTCGAAGGTGATCTCGCCGGGCGTGGGCAGCGCCTGTCCGTCGGCGATGGTCCGGGGCACGGGCAGGGTGACACGGGAGCCGCTTTCCAGCGAGCGCTTGGTGTCGTCCCCTTCCTCCGGCTCCACGCCGATGATCCGGATGCCGGGGTGCACGGCTTTGGCGGCGGTGGCGCTCCCGGCGATCAGGCCGCCGCCTCCGACGGGTACGACCAGGGCGTCGAGCGGGCCGGTCTCGTCGAGGAGTTCGAGCGCCGCGGTGCCCTGCCCGGCGATGACGTGGGGGTGGTCGTAGGGCGGGATGAGGGCCAGGCCACGGTCCTCGGCCAGTGCCTCACCGAGTGCGGTGCGGTCCTCGGTGTAGCGGTCGTAGGTGACGATTTCCGCGCCGTATCCGGCGGTTGCCTCCCGCTTGAGGCGCGGGGCGTCCTCGGGCATCAGGATGACGGCGCCGGTGCCGAGTTCGCGGGCCGCCAGGGCGGTGGCCTGGGCGTGGTTGCCGGAGGAGTAGGCGGCGATGCCCCTGGCCAGTTGGTCCGGGGAGAGCTGGGCGGCCGCGTTGTAGGCGCCGCGGAACTTGAAGGCACCGACGCGCTGGAAGTTCTCGCACTTGATGAACACCTCCGCGCCCACCAGGGCGTTGAGGGTGCGCGAGGTGAGGACGGGGGTGCGGTGGGCGATGCCGTCGAGGCGTGCGGCGGCCGCACGGACGTCGTCGAACGTTACGGGCGAAGCGGCGGCCATGACGGTCTCCCCTTCCCTTCCTCCGGTCCGCCGGAACGGCGATTGGATTGATTTTCCATTCTTGGACAAGGACTCTAGGCAGCCCGACGCCCGTCTGTCCAGAAGGAGCCGGACGGGCGTCGGTGGAGACGTGGCGCCGCTGCTCGTCACCGGTCCTTGGCCAGCGCGACGAGTTCGGCGAAGAGGCCGCCGGCGTGCACGAGGTCGTCGTAGCCGCCCTGCTCGACGACCCGGCCGTTGCGCAGGACGACGATCCGGTCCGCGAGGCGGGTGTTCTCCAGCTGGTGGGTGACCACGATGGTGATGCGCCGCGCGGCGATGCGTTTGATTTCCAGGAAGATCTGGTGCTCGCCGCGCGGGTCCATCTGGGACGTCGGCTCGTCCAGGATGAGCAGCGGGGAACGGCGGTACAGGGCGCGGCCGCAGGCCAGGCGCTGCCACTGGCCGCCGGAGAGCTCGGCGCCGCCGTAGATCTCGCGTGCGAGCAGGGTGTCGAGGCCGCGGGGAAGGCGTTCGACCGCTTCCCGCATGCCGACCGCGTCGATGGCGTCCCACACCGGACCGTCGTCATGGGTGCGCGGCTGACCGAGGGTGATGTTCTCCCTGGCGCGAAGGGGCCAGCAGGCGAAGTTCTGCGGGACGAGCGCGGTCCGGCTCCAGACGGAGTCGGGCCGGGCGCGCGCGAGGTCGACGCCGTCCCACAGGACACGGCCCTTGTCCGGGAGCAGGATGCCGGTGATGAGCTTGGTCAGCGTGGACTTGCCGGAGCCGTTCTCGCCGACGATCGCGAGGATCTCCCCGCGCCGCAGCGTGAGCGAGACGCCGTCCACGGCGGGTCCGGCCTTGCCGGGGTACTGGTGGACGACCTCTTCGAGCCGGATCTCCTCGACCTGCTCCGGGATCGTCGACTCCCCGCGTTTCGGGGCGCGTTCGGCCGCCATGTCGAGGAAGGAACGCATGTCGGCGAGGTAGAGGGAGGTGTGGAACATCGCGGCGCCGTACTGCACGAACTGGGACAGTGCGGCGAGCGTGGTCTGCACGGCGACCACCGCGGTCGCGGCGACGGGCAGGGCGACCCGCCCGGTCATCGCGAGCCAGGCGAGCGCGGCCCAGGTGAGGAGCAGGAACGCACCGCCGAGGACGGAGGTCGCCAGGGTGATCCGGAGCATGCGGGGCGCGGCGGTCAGGATGCGCCGGTCGATGCGCTCGGACAGCGCGCGGTACCAGTAGACGAGGTAGTCGGTCATGCCGTTCGCGCGCACCTCGTCGCCGTGCCGCGAGAAGGTGGCCCACCAGCGCATCATGCCGCGTACGTTGCGGTCGCCGACGTTGGCGTAGTGCGTCTCGTAGTCGACACGGGCGGACAGCACGGCACCCAGGCCCGCCGGCAGGACCGCCAGCAGCAACAGCGGGAGCATCAGCCAGTGGAGCGCGGTGATGACGCCGCCGGCGGCGATCATGCGGATGAGCGAGGCCAGGAACTGCTGCGCGTCCTTGACCATCGTGGTGGTGCGGGTGACGCCGACCTCGGCGGCCTCCTGCCGGTCGGCGAAGCCGTCCTCGTCCTGGGCGGCCGCTTCCACCCGGCAGACGGCGGATACGAGCGCCACGTCGGCCTCGGTCACCAGGCGCGGGGTGATCCGGCCGTCGGCGTAGGACGCCAGGGCCCTGCTGATTCGGCCAACCGCCGCGGCCGCGGTGACGGCCACGAGGGCGGGCAGGGCCCCGTGCAGACGTTCGGACACCGGGCCCGCACCGAGGATGTGTGTCATGGCGCGCGCGGTGCAGCCGAGGACCACGGCGGCCGAGACGCCGGTGAGGAGCTGGCAGGCGAGCAGCAGGACGACCCCGGACCGGTCGACGGACCACGCCATGCCCGCGGTGTGGCGCAGCACGGACGGCAGGCGCCCGCACATCTTCCGGAAACTGGCTTCTTCCAGGGGGTTCTTGCCCGCCTTGCCCGCGTAACCGATCGTGGCCGGCGGTGGAGGTGGCGGCGGGAAGTCTTCTGTCGAGGCGTCGGTCACGGTCACCTGCGTCCCTCCTTCGGGTCGGCACCGCACCCGGGTGGTCCGGCGGTGCCCAACTCAACGAGGGCGCGGGGGACTCGAACGCACACGTTTCCGGACGAAGACCGGACCCGCAGATCCGGGGCCCTCGAACGCGCGGTCGCAGTGGCGCAGGGCTTTTATGACGGTGCGGCGTGGCCGAAACGCCGATCCTTGTGACTGCTGTGACCAGTGATGTTTCGCCGGTCGGCCGACCCGCGACGGCTGGGGCCGGTCGTTTGGATCAGGTCGCAGGACAGCGCCGCAGACGTGCGGGCCAGCCCCCGCGTCCGCGGCGTGATCCAAACGACAGGCCTATGCCGCCAGTTGCGGGTACAGCGCCACCAGGTCTCCGGAGAGCCCCGCCTTCACGCTCCGGCTGATGTCGTCCGCCAGGACCTCGTACGCCCCGGCCTCGACACCGTCCAGCGCCAGGGCGGCGATGTCGCCCGGTGTGGACTTCGGTGCGTCGATCTTCGAGGTCATGTCGGTGTCGATGTACCCGACGTGCAGTCCGGTGACCTCGATGCCACGCGGACGCAGCTCCAGGCGCAGGGAGTTGGTCTGGGACCACAGCGCGGCCTTGGTGGCGCTGTAGGAGCCCGCGACGCCGAGCCAGGACAGCACGGAGTGGACGTTGAGGAGGTGCCCGCCACCATTGCGCCCGATGACCGGCGCGAAGGCCCGGGTGACCAGGAGGGGCCCGAAGAAGTTGGTCTCGAACTCACGGCGGACGTCGTCGACGGGGGCGTCGAGGAAGGAGGTCGCGCCGAGCGAGACACCGGCGTTGTTGATCAGGATCGTGACGTCCTGGGCCTGGGCCGCCGCGGCCTCGACGGAAGCGGGGTCGGTGACCTCCAGACCGAGCGGCACGGCGTCGGGGTGGGTCACGGTGCGCGGGTCGCGGGCCGTGGCGTACACCTTGGCCGCGCCGCGCGCGTACAGCTCCTCCACCAGCGCCTTGCCCAGGCCGCGGCTGCCGCCGGTGACCAGCGCGACAGAGTCCTTGATCGACGTCATGACCATCTCCAAAGCTTGTAAACCGATCGGTTTCCCATCACCGTAAACCGATCGGTTTCCAACTTCAAGCGCGTCGGCGAGGGCACGCGGAGCGACCCCTTGCCCGAACGCCCCGCCGACCGGCATAGTGAGTTTGGAATTCCAACTATGCTGGAAGGGGCAAGATGAGCGCGCAGGACGCCGCTGAGGACACGGAAGGCCCGAAGAAGCTCCCGGCCGGACTCGCCGCCCACCCGTCCGTGCGGGCCGTACGTGCCGCCCGATCGGCCGGCGACCGCTCCGCGCCGCCGCCCGTGATCGACGCGGACCGGTTGCGTGCGCTGTGTCTGGAGGCCGGCGCGGACGACGCGGCGGCGGTGAGCCTCGACCATCCCGACCTCGCAGGCGAGCGCGAGCACGTCCTGGCCGCGCTGCCGGGAACGCGCTCGCTGGTCTCGCTGATGGTCCGGATGAACCGCGACAGCATGCGCTCGCCCGCGCGCAGCGTGGGCAACCAGGAGTTCCACCAGACCGACGAACAGGTCAACGCCGCCGCCCGCAAGGTGGCCCGGGCGCTGGGGGACGCCGGCTACCGCGCGCTGAACCCGTCCGCCGGGTTTCCCCAGGAGATGGAGCGCTTCCCGGGCCGTATCTGGGTGGTGGCCCACAAGACGGTCGCCGTGGCCGCCGGCCTCGGCGTGATGGGGCTGCACCGCAATGTCATCCACCCCAGGTTCGGCAACTTCGTCCTGCTGGCCACGGTGCTCGTGGACGCCCCGGTCAGCGCGTACGGGCAGGAGCTGGACTACAGCCCGTGCGTGGACTGCAAGTTGTGCGTCGCCGCCTGCCCGGTGGGCGCGATCGGCAAGGACGGCTCGTTCGACGCGCGGGCCTGCACGACCCACAACTACCGGGAGTTTATGAGCGGGTTCAACGACTGGGTGCAGACCGTGGCCGACAGCGAGGACGCCGCCGACTTCCGCTCCCGGGTCACGGACCCGGAGAACGCGTCGATGTGGCAGAGCCTCGCCTTCAAGCCCAGTTACAAGTCCGGGTACTGCCTGGCCGTCTGTCCGGCCGGCGAGGACGTGCTGGGCCCCTACCTCGACGACCGCAGGGCCTACCTGGACACCGTCCTGCGTCCCCTCCAGGATAAGACCGAGACCCTCTACGTCCTGCCCGGCTCGCAGGCGCAGCGGTACGCCGAACGCCGCTTCCCGCACAAGCCGACCAAGGAGGTCTCCGGCGGCTGGCGGCCCCCGGCGAGAGCGGACGCCGAGACACCCGACGGGCACTGAGTGCCGGCCGCTCCGCTTCCGTTGGCCCTGCGTCCGGAGCCGCGGCGGAGACGGGAACCCGAGCGGGCGCGCCCGGGTGGTAGGGGCGGGGAACGAACCGAGCGCATGGATTCAACCGTTCCCCGCCCCCGGGGCGTCGGCCCGCCTCGTCACGGACACGGAGGGACGACTCGACGACCGGTCGGACGAACCATCGACTCACCGATCTCGTTCAGACCCTCCGCCGCCGTCCGCCAAGATGCCAGCGGAGCCGGGCCGGGCGGGTGACGCCCGCCCCGGCGACCGACGGGCGGGACCGCCGCACGAGGCACGCCGGACACAGGGACAACCCCCCGAGCGACACCCGCCGAGCACCGAGTGGGCCTCCAGCGGCGGCCGACTGCCGGCGTGTCACCGCATGCAGTGGGCGATGTGGTCGCGGGCCTGCTCGGGGTGAGGTTCCGGCCCGCTCGCCCGATCACGGCGGCGAACTCCGGCTCGAAGTCCAGCGCGGGTGCCCCTCACGGTGGAGGGCACCGGCCGGGTGTCCCACACGGTGGTCCCGGTCCCGCCGGTCAGGCGCCGCGCCTGGGCGAGCGCATCACCGGGTGACCGTCCGCAGCCGAACTCTTCGCATCGGCACGGAAGTTGATATGGGAAGCTTTGGCCAACCGGGTGCGGGACCGAGACCGCGGCGGTTGGGGAGAGGAGCCCAGCGTGACTCAGGACGGCGGCCAGGCCGTGCACATCGACACCAGCAAGCCGCATCCCGCACGGATCTACGACTACCTCCTGGGCGGCAAGGACAACTACGAGGTGGACCAGCTGGCGGCCGGCCAACTGGCCGCGGCCGCTCCCGAGGTGTGGATCTCCGTGCGGGCCAACCGGGCCTTTCTGCACCGTGCGGTCCGGTACGTAGTCGACAGCGGCGTCCGTCAGATCCTCGACATCGGCACCGGCCTGCCCACCTCGCCCAACGTGCACGAGGTCGCCCAGGAACGGGCTCCGGACGTGCGCGTCGCCTACGTCGACAACGATCCGATCGTGAAGGCGCACGCCGACGCGCTGCTCAGCCGGGCCGGAACGACCGGCATCGTGCTCGCCGACCTGCGCGATCCGCAGTCGGTCGTCGATCACCCCGAGGTCCGCCGGATCATCGACTTCGGCCGCCCGGTCGCCCTGTTCCTCGTCGCGGTCCTCCACTTCCTCCGCGACGCGGACGAGCCCGAGCGGATCGTGGCCACCCTGCGCGACGCGCTCCCGGCCGGCAGCTTCCTGGTGCTGTCGCACGCCACGGGCGACTTCGCCGACGACCGCAGCGAGGCCGAGGCCGTCTACAACAGCGCGACGGCCACCATGAACCTGCGCTCCCGCGACCGGGTCGCGCGGTTCTTCGACGGCTTCGAACCGGTCGAGCCGGGACTGACCCAGGTTCCGTTCTGGCGCCCGGACAGCACCCCGCCGCCGGGCTCGGCCGAGATCGGCTTCTACGGAGGCGTGGCCCGCAAGAACGCCTGACCCCGGGACTCCAACGGCCCGCCACACCGCGCCCCGCGCGTCCTCGCCGCCGGGCGCGGGATCGCCCAGGGCGCGGTGTCCCGTGCTGCCCGCCCCCTTGACCGACACCCCGTCGGCGCCTCCATACTGGCGGCCAAATCGATTTGGCCAAATCGATTTGGCCGCCGTCCACGGCCGGATCGTCGAGGCCTGAGCCGAGCGAGCCGAACGGAGCCCGCACGTGTCCAGTCCCGTACATCCCGTCGACGAGTCCCGCCCCCTCGGGCGGATCCTGCTCTTCGGCCTCCAGCACGTCCTCGTCATGGCGGCGACACCCATATCCGCGATCTTCCTGATGAGCGCCACCCTCCGGCTCAGCCCGGGCATCACCGTCGACCTGCTCTCGGCGGCCCTGCTGCTGTCCGGGATCGGCTCACTCGTGCAGTCCCTCGGCCCATGGAAGTTCGGGCCACGGCTGCCGTTCGTGATGCTGCCGGGCGGCGCGCCGCTGATCCTCTTCCTGTCGATCGCCCAAGCGCACGGGCTGCGCACGGCGACCGGCGCGGTGCTCCTCACCGCCGCGTTCACCTTCCTGGTGCTGCCGTTGTTCGCACGCCTGCTGAGATTCTTCCCGCCGCTGGTCATCGGCACGATGATCGTGATCGTCGGGGTCAACCTGGTGAAGGTCGGCGCACTGCTGGTCACCGGGCAGCCCGGCACACCCGGCTTCGCCCAACCGGTACGGCTGGGGCTGGCCTTCGCCACCATCGGCCTGATCGTCACCTTCACCCGGCTGCTGCGCGGGGTCCTGCGACAACTCGCCGTACTCCTCGGGCTCGTGGCCGGCACCGCCCTCGCCGTCGCTCTCGGCCAGGTCCACCCGGGTCCCGCGCTCTCGGGCCAACTGGTCGGCGTACCGAGGCCGTTGCCGTTCGGCACCCCCGTCTTCGACCTGCTCGCCGCGCTGCCGCTGATGCTGTACAGCCTCGCGTCCATGGCGGAGGCGACCGGGCAGACCGTCATCAACGCGGAGGCGGTCGGCAAGGACGTCGACGTCCGCTCCGACGTGCCGCGCACGGTACGCGGGGACGCCCTGACCTCGCTCCTCGGCGGCTGCTTCGGGCTGCCGCTGATGGTGACCAGCGGGGAGAACATCGGCATCGTGCGGGTCACCGGCGTACGCAGCCGCTACGTCACGGCCGCCGCCGGGGTCGTCCTCGTCGTCCTCGGCTTTCTGACCCCCGTCGCGCGGGCCATCAGCGTGCTGCCGTCGGCCGTGGTCGGCGGCGCCGCGATGGTCGTCTTCGCGGTGATCACCGTACTCGGCGTGCAGATGCTCGGCCGGGCCCGGCTCGAGGACCACACGGCCACGGTGACCTGCGCGGTCGCGCTCGCGCTGGGGCTGCTGCCGATCCTGGTCCCGGGCGTGTACGCCGGTTTCCCGTCCGGTGTGCGGATCCTGCTGGAGAGCGGGGTCGCCGTGGGCGCCTTCGTCGCCGCCGTCCTCAACGTCGTCTTCCACCACCTGGGGCGACGCACCGCCGACACCGCCGCCGTGCCGGCCGAGGCACCGGGCTCCGCGGCCCGTGTCTGACCTCGCCACCCAACCCGTCGGACAACGGAGAAGCATGACCGACCTGACCCCCGACCTGCTCCGCCGTGACGTGCTGCTGCTGGTCCCCGACGTGACGCTGACCCCCGACGGCCCGCTGGAGCGGCACGCGGTACTCGTGCGGAACGGCGTGTTCCGTGACGTCGGCCCGGTCGAGCGGATCGTCCGGACCCACCCCTCGCCGACACCGGTCCGGCTGCCCGGACACGCGCTGGTTCCGGGCTTCGTCGACGCCCACCACCATCTGACGCAGAGTTTCGGTGGCGCCCTGGCCTTCGGGGAGCCGTCGGAGATCTTCCGCCGGGTGTGGGTGCCCCTGGAGCGCGCACTCGACGAGGAGTCGGCGTACGTCGCCGCGAAACTGGCCGCTCTGGAGTCCCTGCGGGGCGGTTTCACGACGGTGGCCGAGGCCGGGACCCGGGCCCCGGTGGACGTGGACGTGGTGGGCTCGGCCGCGCGCGACGCGGGCATCCGCTGTGTGCTGGGGCTCGTTTGCAACGACGCCCCGGACGGCACGGGCCGGGACGCGGATCCGCGGACCGTGCTCACCGCCGCCGAGAGACACCTGGCCCGCTACGGCGGTGACGACCTGGTCCGTCCCTCGCTCGCCGTGTCCGTGCCGGAGGCCGCGACCCCGCACACGCTGGCGGTGACCGCGCGACTCGCCGCCGACGCGGGCACGGTCGTACAGATCCATGTGAACGAACACCTCGTCGCCGTCGAGCGTTCACTGGTCCGGCACGGGCTGCGGCCCCTGGAGCATCTGCACCATGTGGGCGCGCTGGGACCGCAGTTGCTGGCGGCGCACGCGACGCTGCTCACCCCGGCCGAGGTGACGCTGCTCGCGGACAGCGGTACGGCGGTGAGCTACAACCCGGTCGCTAGCGCGTGGAAGGGCAACGCCGTCGCCCCCGCGACCACCTTCGCCGAGCGGGGCATCCGGTTCGGGCTGGGCACCGACGGGACGCGTGGGGACGGCTTCCGGCTCGCGGACGCGGCGGAGTTCGCCCAGCGGCTCGCCTACGGCCTGGCCTGCGGCGACTCCTCCTGCGGCGCCGGCTGGACGTGGTGGGAGCGGGCCACGGCGGGCGGGGCGGACGCGGTCGGACTCGGCCGGCGCACGGGACGCGTCGTGCCCGGTGCCGCCGCGGACTTCCTCCTGGTGGACGTCGGCGGGCCGGAGATGCAGCCGTCCTGGGACCTGCCGTGGGAGCTGGTCCGGCGCGGCAACCGGGACCAGCTCACCGCCGTGTTCGTCGCCGGCCGGCTGCGGCTGTGGCGCGGCTGGCCGCCCGACTGGGACGGACCGGCACTGGTCCGCCGGGCCGCCGAGCTGGCCCCGCGGGTGATGGGGCGCGCCGGGGTGACCCGGGTCCATCCGACGTCGGTGGCGGCACGGCAGCGGACGGCGGCGACGCGGACCACGGTCGCGGCGGCGGACTCCCAGCCGCCCCGTGACCCGGTCGTGCCCTGTCCCGGTGGCCGGCGATGAGCGCCGGCACACTGGCGGTGCTGGCGTTGACCGTCGCGGCGGCCGCCTTCGTGCAGGGCACCAGCGGCCTCGGGTTCGCGCTGATCGTGGCACCGGTCGCGGGCCTGCTCGATCCGGGGCTGCTGCCGGTGTTCGTGCTGACCGCGATGATCCCGCTCAACCTGTACGTCGCCTGGCGCGAGCGGCGCAGTCTCGATCTGCGCGGCGCACGGTGGATCACGGCGGCGCGGCTGTCGGCGACACCTGCGGGGCTGGCGCTGCTGTGGGTGATCCCGGAGGGCGCTCTCGGGGCCGTCGTCGGGGCGGCGACGGTGCTGGCGGCCGTGGTGAGCCTGGTCGTGCCGTCGTTCGTGCCCGGGCGCGGTGCCTATGTGGGCGCCGGTGTCGTCACCGGGCTGACCGAGACGGCGACCGGCGTGGGCGGCCCGCCCCTCGCCCTCGTCTACCAGCACCGGCCGCCGGGCGAGCTGCGGGCCACGGTCGCCGCCTGCTTCCTGGTGGGCGAAGTCGCCTCCCTGGCCCTGCTGTTCGGCACCGGGCGGGGGCGTCCGGCGGACATGGGCTGGGCGCTCCTGCTCCTGCCCGCGCTCGCGGCGGGCGCCTGGCTGAGCCGGCTCGCGCACCGGCGTCTCGACGCGAAGAGGATGCGTGCCTTCGTCCTCGTCTTCGCCCTCGTGTCGGGGGTGGTGCTGATGGCGGGGACCTGACCCGGCCGGGAAAGCGCCGCGGAAGCCTGCGTCACTCCTGCCTGCCCGCGGCACCGGGGGTGGCCGGTGTGGGTGCCGCTTGCTGGGCCCAGACGGTCTTTCCCCGCGTCCGGTAGCGGGTGCCCCACTGGTCGGCGAGGTTCGCGACGATGAACAGCCCCCGGCCGTTCTCGTCGACGGTGCGCGCGTGTTTCACCCGCGGAGCGCTGGCCGCGGCGTCACCGACTTCGCAGGTCAGCGTCCGGTCGTGGATCAGGCGCAACTGCACGGGCGGAGCGCCGTGGCGGACCGCGTTGCCGACCAGCTCGCTGACGATGAGTTCCGTGGTGTACGCGGTTTCGTCGTCCACCTCCCAGTCCTTCAGTCGGCGGCGGACCGCTTGACGGGCCACCGGCGCGGCCTCGGGCCCCGCGGGCAGGGTGCGGGTCAGTACCTGGCCGGTGGGGAGCGCCTTCGTGCGGGCGAGCAGCATCAGTCGCTCGCCGGCCCGGTGACCTCGGGTGAGCGCGACCGCGAGGCTGTCGCGCACGTCCGGCAGGGGCTTTGTGCCGGCACCGTCCAGGAGCGGGCGCAAGGGAGCGGCCGGCGCCAGAACCTCGTCGGCGAGCGCGTGGGTGCCCATCGCCAGGGTGGTTCCTTCCGGAAGGCCGACGGTGGTCGCGGGGAAGGGGGCGGTGCCTGTCGCGCCGAGCGGGGGGCCTGGGGGGACCGGGAGGGGAGCCGAGGTGCCGTCGGGAAGGGCGGCGACCGGCGCGGGCAGGCCGGCACGGGCGACGGTGCAGGTGAGATCGACAGGGTCGTAGACGGCGACCGCGCAGCCGGCCGTGAACGGCTCGCCATGCAGGGGATCCGAGGCGGGAAGGGCGGCACGCTCGGTGGCGAGACGGGTAGCGGTGTCGTTGAGGCGGGCCATGAGTTCGTCGGGCTGCAGGTCCAGGGCCGCCAGGGTGTGGAGGGCCGTGCGCAGCAGTCCCATCGTGGTGGCCGCGGCAATGCCTCGCCCCGCCACGTCGCCGACGACCAGCACGGTCCGGGCGCCGGGCAGCGCGATCGCGTCGTACCAGGCGCCACCGCCTTCCTGGTCCGGCAGGTGCAGCGGGGCCAGCTCCACGGTCGGCCGCTGGGCCGGATGCCGGGGAAGGAGACGGCGCTGGACGGTCGAGGCGATGATCCACTCACGCATGTACTGCCGGGCGTTGTTGATGCAGAGCGCAGCATGCGCGCAGATGGCCGAGGCCACCGCGACGTCGTCCCGCTCGAAGGGCTCTTGTCGTGGGTGGCGGTAGAAGCTGACCACGCCCAGAGCCTGCTCGCCCAGCACGAGCGGTGCCACGATCAGGGAGTGGGCTCCGGACCGCCGTACGGCCTCGCCTCTGGCCGGGTCGGTGGCCGGCCACGGGCCGTCCGCCGCGAGCGGGACGAGACGCGGCCGAAGGTCGGACAGGACATCCGAGAAGGGGGTCCCGGCCGGCAGCGGGTGCACGTCTCCGACCTGGGCGCGGAGGCGGCCGCGCAGGGCCGCTCGGCGCAGGGGAACGTCCCGGGCGAGGGGAACGGTGGGAGGCTCCTCTCCACGTACGACGTCGTCGAGGACCTCGACGTCGGTGGTGTCCGCGAAGGCGGGCACCACCGCCTCCACCAGTTCCTGGCAGACCGCCGCCACGTTCTGGCGGTGCCCGACGCTGGTGCGGACCGACTCCAGGAGGGCCAGACGGTCCAGCAGCCCGGTCATGTCGTGACCGCCGGTTGCACCAGGTGGCGCAGATCCGTCAGGCCCATGACCCGGCGTACCGGCCGGGCGGCCGAGACGATGGTGAACCGCCGGCCCTGGCGGCGTGCGCGGGTGTCCGCGTCGGCCAGCGGGCGTAGCCCCGCCCCGTCGATGAAGCGCACCCTCCCCAGGTCCATGCTGATGTGCTCGCCCCGCTCGGCGCAGTCGCGAAGGACCGCCTGGAGCCGGGGCGCGGTGGCCACGTCCAGTTCGCCGGACACGACGACCAGCGCGTGACGGCCATGAACGGGGGCGGCGGACGACGCGGACACCGGGTGGGTGGTGATGGTGAGGGTGAACATCTGTGTGACTCCAAGGGGTCGTGGATGGCGGCTTTCTGCCCGGGACCTCGTGTCACCGGCTCATCCACCGTCGGGCACGCCGCTGTGCCTCGCCCCGGGGAAACCCCCGGGGATCGGCCCCGGGGCTGAAACCCCGGGGGCATAGAATTGAGAAACGGACCAGGAAGCCGACTCATGAGCGTGCCTGTCACACATCCGCAGGTCGGACTGCGCGGCCGGGACCGTGAGCGGGCCGTGCTGGAGGGGGTGCTGGCCCAAGCGCGCTCAGGCAGCAGCGCCGTCCTGGTGCTGCGCGGTGAGGCGGGCATCGGCAAGACCGCGTTGCTGGACCACGCAGGGCACACAGCCGTCGGTTTCCGTACCGTCGGCGTCACAGGTGTCGAGTCGGAGATGGAACTTCCCTTCGCCGGCCTTCACCAGCTCTGCGCGCCCTTGCTCGGTGGGCTGCGACGTCTGCCCGCACCGCAGCACGACGCCCTCTCCGTCGCGTTCGCACTGCGGGAGGGAAAGGCGCCGAACCGGTTCCTGGTGGGGCTTGCCGTGCTCGGTCTGTTGGCCGGCGCCGCCGAGGACCGGCCCCTGCTCTGTCTCGTCGACGACGCGCAGTGGCTGGATGAGGCGTCCCGGCAGGTTCTGGCGTTCGCCGCCAGGCGGTTGATGGCCGAACCCGTGGCTCTGATCTTCGCCGTGCGGGATGCCCCCGGCGATCACGAGCCGGCCGGGCTGCCGGAGCTGGTCGTCGAGGGGCTGAGCGAGCCCGACGCCCGTGCCCTGCTGGCCTCGACCCTCCGTGCACCGCTCGATCCGCTGGTACGGGACCGGATCGTCGCCGAGGCCCACGGCAACCCGATGGCCCTCCTGCATCTGCCACGGGTGCCCGCGGAGCTGGCGGGCGGTTTCTGGCTCGCCAGCGGGCGCCCGCTGGCGAGCTGCCTGGAGAACGCCTTCTACCAGCAGTTCCGGTCGCTCCCCGGGGACAGCCGGCGGCTCCTGCTGACGGCTGCGGCCGACCCGACCGGGGACGCGTGCCTGCTGCGACGCGCGGCGGCCCTGCAGGGGATACCGCCCGACGCCGCAGCACCCGCCGAGGCCGCAGGACTTGTCGAGTTCGGCACCTCCGTCCGGTTCCACCACCCGCTGGTGCGCTCGGCCGTCTACCACAGGACGTCCGCGCCGGACCGGCGGGCGGCGCACCGAGCACTGACAGAAGCGACCGATCCCGGTCTCGATCCCGATCGCCGGGCCTGGCATCGCGCCCACGCCGCCGCCAGTCCCGACGAGAGCGTCGCCCTCGACCTGGAACGCTCGGCCGGCCGAGCCCGCAGCCGGGGAGGAGTCGCCGCGGAGGCCTCGTTCCTGCAGGGGGCCGCGGAACTGACCCCCGATCCCGCACGCCGCGCCATCCGCGCGCTGGCCGCGGCTCAGGCCCACATCGACGCCGGTGGAGCCGACCAGGCCGACAACCTGCTGGCGGTCGCGGAGGCCGGCCCCCTCGACGACCTGCAACGCGCCCGGCTCGAACGGCTGCGAGCCCGGCTGGTGTTCTCCCAGGTGCGCGGCAGCGAAGCGCCTCGGCTCCTGCTCGACGCCGCACACCGGCTGGCCCCTCTCGACGCCGCCCTGGCCCGTGACACCCTGCTGGAAGCGGCCGGCGCGGCGATCTACGCCGGCCGTCTGAGCGAGGGGCCCGGGCAGCGGGAGGTGGCCGAGGCGGTCCGCGCCGGACCGCCGCCGCCGACACCGCCGCGGACCGTCGACGTCCTCCTGGACAGCGTGGCCGGCCGGATCATCGATGGCTACCCTGCCGGCATCGAGGCCCTACGGCGCGCACAGCATGCCGTCCGGCAGGAGCAGAAGCCGGCCGCGGCGGAGGCGGACATGCGCTGGCTGTGGCTGGCGTGCCGCGTGACACCGGAGCCACTCGCACCGGAACTGTGGGACGACGATGCCTGGTACGAGCTGGGGACCGGCGCGGTCGCCCTCGCCCGCGAAGCGGGGGCGCTCGCCGTCCTGCCGATGGCGCTGAGCTACCAGGCCTGCTTCCAGGTGCACGCCGGCGAACTCGACACCGCCGCGGCTCTGATCGACGAGGCCACGGCGATCTCGCAGGCGGTGGGCGGCGTACCCATGATGTACGCGTCGCTCGTGCTCGCCGCCTGGCGGGGCCGGGAATCCCGGGCTCTGGACCTCATCAGCACGACCGTCGAAGAAGTCCGCGCCCGGGGAGAGGGCCGTTCTCTCGCCCTCGCCGAGTACGCGACCGCGCTGCTGTACAACGGCCTCGGCCGCTACGACGACGCGCTGTCGGCCGCGCTGCGCGCGTGCCGGTTCGAGGACCTGGGGTTCTACGGCTGGGCCCTCACCGAGCTGATCGAGGCGGCCGTACGCAGCGGGCGGCCCGAGACGGCCGTGGCACCGCTGGCCACGCTCACCGAACGCACCCGCGCCGGCGGAACGCCATGGGCCCTGGGCGTCGGGGCCTGCTCACAGGCGCTGATGAGCGACGACCGGGCCGCCGACGCGCTGTACCGGGAGGCCGTCGAACACCTCGGACGCTGCCGGATCACCGTCCACCTGGCCCGCGCCCGTCTGCTGTACGGCGAGTGGCTGCGCCGCCGCAACCGCCGCCAGGAGAGCCGTGCGCAGCTGGGACCCGCCTACGAGCTGTTCAACCGCAGCGGGGCCGAAGCCTTCGCCGAACGCGCCCGCAGGGAGCTGCTGGCCACCGGGGAGACCGTACGCAAGCGGACGGTCGGCGTCCTCGACGAACTCACCAGCCAGGAGAGCCAGATCGCCAGGCTGGCCGGAGACGGCAACACCAACGGCGAGATCGCCGCCCAGCTCTTCATCAGCCCGCGCACGGTGGAGTGGCACCTCGGCAACGTCTTCGCCAAGCTGGGAGTCAGCTCCCGCAGACACCTGCGCACGGTGCTGTCCTCTCCGCGACAACCGGAGGCGCCAAGGGGGTGACGGCTCTTCGCGCACGAGCCTGGACGGGCTCGTGCGCGCCGGCGGGGGGCGGCGGGATGCGACCACCGCCCCCCCCAGCCCCGCACGGCGCCGCCGCACACAGCCCGCTCGCCGCCCCGCGGGCCGGGCTCCGG